>JANXRK010000021.1 GCA_025353045.1 Candidatus Tayloriibacteriota bacterium | reverse complement strand
GTGTGACACGTGACCAATGCGGAAAGGTGAAAGTCTAGGGTGCAAGCTCTGGATCTAAGCCCCCGTGAATGTCGGCCGTAACTATAACGGTCCTAAGGTTTCCGGTTTGTCTTCGGACGAATCGGAACGGACTAGGACTGTTATATAGCAAAAGTGGACGTTTAGATAAACTAGATTAAAACATTACATAAACAAGCTACCTACGATTAAGTAATTAATTGTTGAGTCCATGTGGGTAAATAGAGACCAACCCCACGCATCCGATCTCCGTAAGGTGAGGATGAAGATAGAGTCCTACTGTGCTTAAAGGAATAGTAGAGCGAAATTCCTTGTCAGGTAAGTTCTGACGCGCACGAATAGTGTAATGTCTGGAGAACTGTCTCGGAGACTTGCTCGGTGAAAATACAGTATCGGTGAAGATGCCGATTACCTGCAGTTAGACGAAAAGACCCTAGAAGCTTTACTGCAACTTGATTTTGATTATATGTTTTTTATGCGTAGCGTAGATGGGAGGAATTGAAGTTTATCTTTCGGGATAAGTGGATCCGCAAGTGAAATACCATTCTTAAAAAATATATACTCTAACCTCGACGGCAAAAACGACGAGAGACAGAATCTGGCGGGCAGTTTTAGTGGGGCGCTATCCTCCTAAAAAGTAACGGAGGAGTTTATTAAGGTCAGCTAGGCGCGAATGGAAACCGTGCCGATAGTGTAATGGCATAAGCTGGCTTGACTGTAAGACGTACTTGTCAAACAGACGCGAAAGCGGAACATAGTGAACCGATCGTACGTATTAGACGCGGCGAAGGATTATCGGATAAAAGCTACTCTAGGGATAACAGGCTGGTTGCGCCTAAGCGTTCATAGCGACGGCGCAGTTCGGCACCTCGATGTCGGCTCAACTTATCCTGGAGGTGGAGAAGCTTCCAAGGGTTTGGCTGTTCGCCAATTAAAAAGTTACGCGAGCTGGGTTCAGACCGTTCAGAAGTTGAACGGTCCAAGACGCTATATATTTAGCGCAAGGATTTCGACTGTTGAACAGTCTGAATCACTTCGAGTTTTTCGTTTAAGAAAAGTATAGACTAAGAATTTATACAAAATAAAAGTATAGGAAGTAGATCAATCAAACACGGCGGTCATCTCTGGTAACAGAGAATAGATCAAGTTAACTAGTATCGGTGAAGTCCGCAGAAAACGGATGATATCGAGGGAAGATGTAAAAGTCACCCGTAGAGACTAAACGTTAACAATCCAGCAAAGCTGGATGAAGCTATAGTCCATTGCATAGAGTAATCTATGATAACAAGCGTGAGACAGGTTGGTCTCCTATCTACTGCAGGCGTTGATTCTTGAGGGGATTTGACTCTAGTACGAGAGGACCGAGTTGAACTGACCTCTGGTGTGACTGCTGTCCTGCCAAGGGCACCGCAGTGTAGCTATGTCGGGAATGGATAACTTCTGAAAGCATCTAAGAAGGAAGCCAACCCCAAGATTAGGAATCGTTTGAGACCCGTAAGAGATGATTACGTTGATAGGCTTTAGGTGTACGCATAGTAATATGTTGAGCCGAGAAGTACTAATCCGTCGATCCTGTTAGGAAATTTACGAACCACAATTACTTGTCTGTAACTTATACAATACCTTTCTCAAAATAAAACTGATTGAAATTGAATTTTTTGTTCTGGTGATTTGGCGCTGTGGAAACACCCGTTCCCATTCCGAACACGGAAGTGAAACGCAGTTGCGGCGATGATACTCATATGAAGGGGAAAGTAGCTAGTCGCCAGTACAAAACATTTAATTAAAACAAAATTCTGATATACTAGTTAGCATGGCAACATGGGCATCTCGAAGAAAATCTATTACGGCACTTATTGTTATTGGTGTACTTATTTTACTTATTGGAATTCCAGCATTTAAAATATTGTATAAGGCTCCAACTTGTTTTGATGCACGTCAAAATGGAGATGAGGCGGGCATTGATTGTGGTGGATCATGCCAGAGACTTTGCCAAAGCGCTTTTCTTCCTCCGCGTATTCAGTGGGGTGGTGCAAAGATAGAAAAGGTGGCAAAAGGTTTATACAATGCTTCTTCATATATAGTGAATCCAAACATTAATGGCGCTGCTATCAATGCACCTTATAAAATATCTCTCTTTGATGCAGAAGGTGTTTTGATAACAGAGAAAAACGGTTTTGTTACACTTTACTCACGAAGAAATTCTTTAGCTTTTCAGACAGGTATACGGACTGATCAAAGAATTCCAACGAAGGCCACTTTTGAATTCACATCACCACCACAATGGTTTAAATCTTCCGATAAACTTTCCGGTATAGCGATTGTTGATAAGAAATATCGTGAAGATCAAAATGGCTCTTCGCTTGAAGTCACTTTAGAAAACAAAAACCTTCTTCCATTTCAAAACGTTCTTGTTTCAGTTATTCTCTCTGATGTAGATGGAAATGTTATTGGCTTTTCTCAGACAAGAGTTGATTCTATTGCCGCTGGAGGTCACGAAATCGCTCCATTTACTTGGCCGATTGACCGTAATGGTAGAGTGACTTCAATAGAAGTTATACCGATTATTAGTCCCGTAATGATTCCTTAGTATGGATAAACTGACAAATAGAGAAGATCAAGGAGGTATCGATTGGATCCTCTTCCTTTCAACGCTCCCGCTCTTGGGAGCTGGTTTGGTGACGATGAATGCTTTTACTGGCGATACTTTTTTTTTGTATAAACAACTAATGTGGATCTGCATTTCCCTTTTGATATTTTTTGCTCTGAGTAATATTGATTTCAGATTTCTAAGAAAAACATGGGTATCAGTCTCTTTGTTTTTAGGTTCGTGTGGTGCTCTACTTCTTCTTTTTGCATTCGCTCGAGTGACAAAGGGAGCTCTTTCTTGGTTTCACTTTGGGTTCATTTCGTTTCAGCCTTCAGATCTCATTAAACTGGTGATTATTATCATTTTGGCAAAGTATTTTTCGAGAAGACATATAGAGATTGCCAATATTCGTCACATTTTTATTTCTGGTTTTTATGCTCTCATCATTTTTGCTTTAGTGGTTATTCAGCCTGACTTCGGCTCAGCTATTATCATTTTTTTGCTATGGTTTGGTATGGTTCTTACATCAGGTCTTTCCAAAAAGCATTTATTTGCGCTTATTTTCATGGGAGTGGTTATTTTTGCAGGGTTGTGGAGTTTTGGATTTAAAGATTATCAAAAAAATCGTATTTTAAACTTCATCAATCCTTTGGCTGACATTCACGGTACTGGCTATAACGCCTATCAATCAACTATTGCGGTCGGTTCAGGTCAATTGTGGGGCAAAGGAGTGGGTTATGGTACACAATCTCGTCTGAAGTTTCTACCTGAATTTCAAACTGACTTTATCTTTTCGGCTTATGCAGAAGAATGGGGATTTGCAGGAGTGATGATACTTTTTGTTTTTTTTGGAATTGTTATTTGGAGAATTATTTTAAATAGCATGTATGGAGAGACGAATTTTGAAATATTATTTGGCTCTGGTCTAGCTATACTCATCATTGTTCACTTTTTTATCAATATAGGTATGAATATCCAGCTTCTGCCTGTGACTGGAACTACATTGCCATTTTTAAGTTACGGAGGAACACATTTACTTACAGAGTTTGCTGGACTAGGAATATTAATGGGTATGCGACGATACCGAAGAGTGGCACATAAAGATGAAATCAAGAATGAATTTATAGGGCACTAGCGTAAAGTTCTGATGTTTGAGCGATCATTTTTTCCATAGAGAAATCTTTAAGGAGTTTGTCGTGGAGAGCTTTGGCATGCTCTTTTCTTGTCTTTTTATGGCTCAAATAGAATTCAATTGAGTTTTTAATCTCTTCAGACTTTTTGGCTTGAATTAGGATTCCTGATTTCATATCATCAATGATCTCTGGGATCCCACCAACCGCAGTGGCTACTACAGGTAAACCTGCTAGACCAGCTTCAAGCAAAACGTAGCCAAAGCTTTCTGATAGCGAAGGAAGAAGGAATAGGTCAAACGATTTGAGATAAAGATATGCGTCTTTTATATGTCCCAAAAGGATAACGTTTTCAGAAAGGTTAAAATTAACAATCATTTTTTCTATTTTTTCCTTTTCTTCGCCAGTTCCAATAATGATATAAAGAATATTAAAGGTGGAACCAGCTTCTTTTTGATCAGAAACAATGTCGCGTATTGCTTGCAATGTATATTCATAGCCCTTTATATGATGAAGCTCACCAACACTTCCAATGATGAGAGTTTTCTTTGGATCAAAGACAGCAAATTTCTGTTGTAGGGGGGGATTCAATCTGGCAAATTCTTGCAATGCATTTACTCTTGAAAAAACAGGTTCAACTTTGATGGCATTATGAATGACATGAATTTTTCCAGAGATTCTCGGCCAGCTTGTCATTTGACTCTTTAGATTTTCTGATACTGCGATTGTTTGATCTGCCAAAACAATGGTGATCCAGTGTAAAAAACTGATCATCATTCTTGAAATGAGACTTCGGTTTTCATTGAAGGCCCAACCATGTGAAGTGAAAATCACTTTTGGTACGCCGGTCAATTTTCCAGCTAAAGCTCCAAGCCCACCAATCTTTGAACTGTTAAGGTGTAAAATATCGGGTTTCTTTTTTCGTAAAATTGAAATAAGTTCAAAAAAAGCTTTGATGTCTTGGAGAAGATTTATATCTCTACCCATAGATAATGTTCCAGAAGCAAGAATATTTGCCTCTTTTAGCTTTTCGATAAGGATACCTTCAGAACCAGCCATGACCTCTGTGTAGTAGGCCTCCTTTGAGATATTAGTAGCAATGTCATAGACATATCGCTGGGCACCGCCCCAATTTGATTTAGTTATAAGGATAAGGACTTTCTTTTTTTCCATCTTTGTGTTATAATATTTACACTGTGAAGGGCTTTTATAAACCCGTAATCGAATTATACAATGACTGTAGTTAACAAGAAAGAGCCCATATTACTAGGTTTCGGAGACATTTTTTTGCTTGTGCTTTCTCTTTTTGGTTCACTTATTCTCCGATATCAATCTCTTCCTTCGTATGAGGCGATGCAAGCTCACCTCTGGCCTTTTGTTTTGATTTTTGCTTATTCTTTTGTCACATTTTATATTGCAGGACTGTATGGCCGCACAGTAAATCTAGCACGTCACTCTCTACCTGGAACCATTATCAGAACACAAATCGTAAATGGTTTGATCGCTGTCGTACTTTTCTATTTTATTCCCGATTTTAGTGTTACACCAAAAATCACTCTCTTTATTTATATTGTTTTATCTTCTCTTTTTATGATTCTTTGGAGATTACATACGTATTCTCTTCTTTCTTTGAGAAAAAAGCAGCTGGTTTTAATTATTGGAAATGGAAGGGAGGTTGATGAACTTATTGAAGAAATGGATAGAAATCCTCAATCATCTTTTTATTGTAAAAATAAATTTGATCCAAGCGGAGCGGTTTCTGATCTATCAAAACTCTTTTTGAATGGAGATTATTTTAGATATATTTTTGCAGATCTAAATGACACTCGAGTTGATGCCTTTTTGCCTGAATTGTATAAATACTCTTTTCCAAATTCTTCAGTAATCGATATCCACGATCTTTACGAAGAGATTTTCGATAAGATTCCACTATCTCGAATCAATTACACATGGATTATGAGTCATATTAGTTCAGTTTCTCCTAAGATATACGATCTAGGAAAGAGAATGATCGATACGGTTCTTGCTTCTATCGTTGCAATTTTTGCTCTCATTTCGTATCCATTCGTGTCTATCGCAATAAAACTTGATGATGGAGGTCCTATTTTTATTAAACAAATTCGAATTGGAAAAAATAATCAGCTATTTTCTATTTATAAATATCGAACAATGTCGAGAAGTGATAATGGACAATGGCTAGCCGAAAATGAAAATAAAGTAACTAGGGTCGGTCAATTTATGCGAAAGAGCCGTATTGATGAATTGCCCCAAGCGCTGGCTGTCCTTAAGGGAGATATGTCACTTATAGGCCCTCGAGCAGATATTATTGATCTCGGAAATAAATTGGGTAAGGAAATTCCTTATTATTCTATTCGAACAGTTATTAAGCCTGGTCTTTCTGGATGGGCACAAGTGAATCAGGAAAAACCACCACAATCTGTTGAAGAAACAAAGTTACGACTTTCATATGACCTTTATTATGTTAAGCATCGATCTCTCGGACTCGACTTTATCATCACTTTAAAGACCATTAAAACATTATTGTCTCGAGTGGGGATGTAGGATATAATTGTTTTTCATGAACACTATTTTTATTACTGGAGGTGCAGGATATGTGGGGGCAATGCTCCTTGATGTTTTTTCAAGACGAGCTGATGTGAAGAAGATTGTTGCCCTTGATAAAGAACCCTTTCCCGAATTTCTCAAAGAAAGTGGGGCAGATTTGAGCAAGATTCATTTTATTGTTGGAAATATTTCAGATACAGCATGGCAAAAAGAAGTTGCAGGTTTTAATCCTAATATCGTCATCCATACCGCGTGGCAAATCCGAGAAATGTATGGGAAGAAGAAATTACAATGGAAATGGAACGTTATTGGTTCTGATATTGTTTTCGATTTTGCTTTTTCTATTCCTTCTGTTAAAAAACTCATCCATTTTTCTACGGTAGCTTCATATGGAGCATTTAGTTCAAATACCATCGAGCATCGCTTCACTGAAAACGAACCTTTCCGAAAATCGACGTATCTGTATGCTGAAGAAAAGAGAATTTCCGAGGAGCACTTGATTGCAAAATACGATGAAGTTTTAAAAAAAGGAGCAAAAGTTCAAGTGGCTGTTATCCGACCTGCCGCTATTACTGGTCCACGAGGAAGATTCATGAGAATTCGTTTTGGCTTACAATCAGCTCTCTCGGGTAAATTGAAAGGTTCTTTTATCTATAATCTTATTAGCTTTATGGTTTCTTTTGTTCCAACAACAAAAAAATGGTGCCGTCAATTTATTCATGAGGACGATATTGTTGGAGTTGTAGAGACTCTAACGTTTACTAATCTCAAAAATAACTTTGATATTTTCAACGCTTGTCCAGCAGGATCTGTTGTAACAGGGCAGGATATGGCAAAAGCAGTAAACAAAAGAGCTATCTCAATTCACCCATATTTGATCAGAATCGTCTTTTTCTTTATGTGGAATGGAACATTGGGAAAGGTACCGACTTCACGCGGAGGATGGAAATCATATTCATATCCAATCGCAGTGGATGGCTCTAAAATTACAAAAATGTATGGCTACAATTATTCATGGCAGTCAAACGAGGCTTTTGTCACAAAGGATGGACGATATTCTAAATATGCTGTATAAATAGACCACTATGCTAAAAACACGGATTATTGCTGTATTTATACTTATTAT
Source organism: Candidatus Tayloriibacteriota bacterium (assembly GCA_025353045.1). Lineage (GTDB taxonomy): Bacteria > Patescibacteriota > Minisyncoccia > Phycocordibacterales > PALSA-1337 > CAIOGI01. The sequence continues at coordinate 2,383 of JANXRK010000021.1, read as the reverse complement.
TGCTGCGGGTATTGGTTATTGTACGTATTATGTTAGTACTTTTAAGCTCGGTCTTGATCTCAATGGTGGAACACACCTTGTCTATAAAGCTGATGTTTCAAAGGTTGCAAGGGCCGATGTTGGTGTTTCTATGAGTGCTTTGCGAGATATTATTGAAAAAAGAGTAAACATTTTTGGAGTAGGTGAACCTATCGTCCAAGTTGAACAGGGTGGTATTCTTGGCTCAAATGAAGCTCAGGAAAAGCTTATTGTCGAGCTTCCTGGAGTAACTGATATTGATGAAGCGGTAAAGATGATTGGTCAGACTCCTGTTCTCGAATTTCAAACTATCAGTAAAGCTGATTCAGATGCATTAAATGCAAAGACGGGATTGAGTGATGCTGAAAAAACATTAGAATTTACAAAACTTTTTAAACCAACTGGTATCACAGGACGATTGCTAGAAAAAGCAGTATTGGAATTCAATCAAACAACAGGTGAGCCTTCAGTTTCTCTCAACTTCAATTCTGAGGGTAGAGCTCTTTTTGCAAAAGTTACAAAGGAGAATGTCGGTAATATCGTCGGTATTTTCCTTGATGGTCAACCAATCTCTCTTCCAACAGTTCGAGAAGAAATTAAAGATGGAAAGGCTGTGATCTCCGGATCATTTAGTCTCGATGAAGCAAAACTTCTTGTACGAAACCTCAACTACGGTGCACTTCCAGTACCCATTACTCTTATCTCAACACAAACAGTCGGTGCTTCTCTTGGTCAAAGTGCTTTGAACGGTGGTATCCAAGCTGGTGTCCTAGCACTTATCGTTATTGGAATCTTTTTAATTATTTGGTATCGATTGCCAGGACTTGTAGCTGTTGTTTCACTCAGTGTGTATAGTTTGATTATGCTCGCAATATTTAAATTCTTCCACGTGACACTCACTGCGGCTGGTATTGCTGGATTTATTTTGTCGATCGGTATGGCTGTGGACGCCAACATCCTTATCTTCGAAAGAATGAAAGAAGAACTTCGATCTGGAAAGGGAATTAGTGAAGCAATGCATGAAGGATTCGCTCGAGCTTGGAATTCTATTCGAGATTCAAACACTTCAAGTCTTTTGACGGGAGCTATCCTCTATCTCTTCGGAAGTACTTCGGTTATAAAGGGATTTGCGCTTGTATTCATCTTTGGAGTCGGCGTAAGTATGCTTACAGCGATACTTGTATCACGAGTATTCCTTTATGCAGTTGCTCCAAAACAGACGAATCGATTTTCTCGATTTTTGATCAGTAACGGCTTTACTAAACTTAATCTCAATAAATAATATGTTTGTTGTAACTTACCGAAAATTTTTCTACGCACTTTCAGCACTACTTGTTATAGGCTCTCTTGCTGCTGTCGCATTTTGGGGCCTAAATCCTGGCATTGATTTTAAAGGAGGGTCTATCCTTGAAATCGAATATGCAAATTCAACTCGACCAGTTCAAACAGATTTACAGAATGCTATTACTCCTTTGAACTTTGATGCTTCTATTCGTGCAACAGGTGATATGGGATATATCTTACGAATGAAAGATATTTCTCAAGAACAGAAAAGTTCACTCGATAAAGTTTTGTCTACATTTGGTAGTTCAACACAAACACGATTTGATTCAGTCGGACCATTGCTTGGTACTGAGGCTCTTCGAAAATCCCTCGTTTCAATCATCCTTGTGCTTATCGTAATCGTTCTCTTCATTGCTTTTGCCTTTAGAAAGGTCAGTGAGCCCGTGTCTTCTTGGAAATACGGAATTGTAGCTATTATTGCTCTTCTTCACGACGTCATTATTCCTACGGGAGTGTTTGCAATACTCGGTCATTATTATGGGTATGAAGTAGACACACTATTCGTAACAGCACTTCTTGTTGTTCTAGGTTTCTCGGTGCACGATACAATCGTTGTGTTCGATCGAGTTCGAGAAAATCTTGGCCATGCAAAAGCAGGAAAACCTTTTGACCAAATCGTCGGCGAAAGTATTAGTCAAACATTCACTCGATCGATCAATACATCGTTGACTACTTTGCTTGCGCTTATCGTACTTTATTTCATCGGTGGAGAGACGACACAACACTTCTCATTGGCATTGATTATCGGTATTGCAGTTGGAACATATTCATCAGTATTTATCGGTTCACCTTTACTTGTAAGTATTTGGAAATGGCAAGAAAAAAAGAAGATGAAGGGAGGAAAGAAATAAAAAATGACGATTCAAATTGCCACAGCTGTGGATTCATTGCTTTGGAAAGGAACTACGACCGCAGCAACCTCACAGCATATTTATGTTTCCAAGGAAAAATCTGAAGAGGCTTTGAAGTTACTAAAAGAGCAAGGTTTGATTACATCTTAGTGCGATTACTCACAACTTAT
>JANXRK010000053.1 GCA_025353045.1 Candidatus Tayloriibacteriota bacterium | reverse complement strand
GAAGGTTTTTTTAATCATTGGCTTTGTAATGAGAGATTGAGTTCATCATCAGCTTGTTTAATAGCCGACAAAGTGTCTGTTCTTCCACTAGTTACTGATTCTACGAGATTTGTAAAGATCTGATTTGATCGATCTGAGCTTGTATCAAGCCAGCCTTTTGAAATAAGCGATGCATCAAGAAATACGGCCATATAAGGATCCGTTGAGCCTGCTGCGATAGAGTCTCTTCGTACTGAAGGTAAATACGTTATTGAACTAAGAAGTGCTTGCGCATCGGGCGCTGTAAGAATCTGCATAGCAGCAAATGTAGCATTTGAATTTGAAGTGCTTCGAACCATTGAAAGGCCATAGAGATTTCCATAGGTCACTCGGAATTTACCCGCTCGTGCTTGAGGGATCGGGGCAACATCGAAATCAAGGTTTGGATTTTTAGCTCTAATATCTGATAATTCTGATGTATAACCTATATACGTTGCAAGAGTACCAGACAGGAAACTGTTTTTAGATGAAGGAAGGGACCGATTCCATGAATATCTATAGTCATGAGGATTTGAAAATTGAGTGAAGAAATTCAGAGCTGGAGCAGAGGTTTGAGTTCCAGCGTAACTACTATCTCCCAATCCGCTTTGAAGACCTTGGTCAGAATAGAATGTTATAGGATTTCCTGATTGGAGAAATAGCGCACTCAATATTTCTCGCGCATGATTTATATTATTGAATTCACCTAAAGCCACCGCACTTCTTCTTATATTTGAATTATCATCTTTTAATGTAAGTTTTTGTGTGATTGTAGAAAACTCATCCCAATAAACTGGATATTTTGCAATTCCGGCATTTGTAAACATGGTTCGATTCCAATACATAACCAAAGGATCTACGATAAGTGGTAGAGCCAAAGCACCATCTGCCGTTAAATAAAGATTTGATTGAACTGTGAAAGCATTTTGAAAATCTCTTTTAGACAAAACTTTATCAGAAATCTTAATTATTTTATCGTCATATCCAATAATATCCTGTTGTGAAATAAGAATAGCATCAGGACCCTTTCCGCGAGCAAGTTCATCGATGAATTGTTTTCTAAAATTTTCTTGTGCAATCTCTGAATAATTTATATTAAGAGTTGTTGCTCGTGTGAGATTGAGCTTTTGCACAAAGTCATTAAAAACCGAAGCTGGAAATGTTCCCCAAATAGTCACTGTTGGAAGATCCTCGCTTGAATTTTTAGTCTTATATGTGGCAAATACTGTTACCCCTGCAATGATACAAATAATAAAAATAGCTGTTAATGTTATTTGGAATTTACTCATAGCTTTTTAAATATAACACCATAATGATGGTCCCCTGCTGTAAAGCTTTTTTCTAATTTAAGTCCAATTTTTTGAAAAATTCCTTCTGCAAGCATTTGTGGAACAAGAGTTTTTGGACTCAAAGGACTTCCTGCAGTCCAATCAATAATCATTAGTTTACCTCCTGTTTTTAAAAGTCTTTTTGTCTCTAAAGCCAAATTATCTCTATCAGCTTCTGCAATCATAAAGAGAGTATTTGAGAGAATAACTCGATCAGCAATAGCCTCTCGGAGTTTTGTACCTCCCAACTTTTCAATATTTCCCCAAACAATTTCTATATTATGTAAACCAGCTAGTGCTCCACTATTTTTTATTTTATTTAATAGATCTTGTTGCACTTCTACAGCGTAAACTCTCCCTGATGGCCCAACTTTTTTAGCAGCTTCGAGAGTGTAAAATCCTGACCCGGCTCCGAGGTCAACAACTTTCATACCATTATCTATTCCAAGTTCAGCAATATTTTTTTGAGGGTCTGAGAACATGGAGATATTATAGCATGATAACTAAAGAGAATCTGTGTGTATTCTTTATTAATTTAATATACATGGAAGCAAGTGACTCTCTTATGATCATGGCCTTAACCAATCACTTTGTGGTTTTACAATTAGATGAGCATTTCCATATGCCATTTTAAGAGTCAGACAAGTTTTTGCAGAATATATATCTTGACCTATAACCTTATCTATTACAAGTGCTAAATCAGGATTTGGTGAACCTGATGTTAAACATAGTGGTAATAAAAGTTGGATTTTATTTGCAAAATATTGAGGAATTGCAATTTTATAATTTGTTTTAACTTTCTTAGTCACATCTTCTATTGCACCATGTAACTGTCTTCTCATTTCTGAGTCATCTGCATTTTGTAGATGTAATGGAAATCTACCTTTATTATCTTTAATAATGTGTTCAATATCAGGTACTATCTTATAATTTGGATTTAAAATAATAAGGGGCTGAAGCTGAATAATTTCCGTTATATTTTTCAAAAAATGCAAATTTAAATATTTGTGAAGTATTTTCGTTAATCATACATGCATCATAACAAAAAAATAATAGAAAAACACCCATAATCAGGGTGCTCTTATTTATAGGGAAAATGTTTATCGTGTTTTGCGTAGGTAGATCTACGCGATCTTAATAAGGTAATAGTAGCAAAATGTTATCAGAGAGTCAATTTTGTGTCTAAATTAAATTATAGACAAACCAAGCTAGCCAAAGAATCCCCATCTCGCAGCTTCATCACTCGAACACCTTGTGTAGAACGACCTAGGGTTGGGATTTCTTTGAGGTCAACACGGATGACCTGACTCTTCTTTGACATGGCTACCATCTCTTCGATATCATCTGTAACAACTTTGGCGGCCATAAGTGCTCCCGTTTTATCAGTTATATTCATCGTCAAAATTCCTGAACCACCACGATTTTGGACTTTGTATTCATCGAGTTTTGTCTGCTTTCCATATCCATGCGCACCCATAACGAACAAACGAGGATTCTTTGCATCTTTTGGGACAATATCAGCACTGATCACAGCATCGTCTTTTCCAAGCTTAATGACCCGTACTCCTGTGGCGTTTCTTCCCATTTCTCTCACATCTTCTGCTTCAAAGCGGATTGATTGACCATCTTGAGTTGCGATCACTACTGTATCTGATTTTGAAACGAATGAAGCTGAAATCAATTCATCTTTTTCGTCCAAGGTAATAGCGATAAGTCCAGATCTTCGAACATCATGGAAGTTTTTAGCTGAAGTTTTCTTTCCTGTTCCATCCTTTGTAACCATCATCAGTGAAAGACCGTCTGCCTCTTTTTTATTCTTCGGCATTGGCAAAATGGACGTGATCTTTTCCCCTTCTGCAAGTGAGAGAAAATTCATTACTGACTTTCCTTTTGTTGCTCGCTTTCCTTCTGGAAGATCATACATCTTGATTTGATATGCTTTTCCTTTATCAGTAAAGAAGAGAAGATCGTTGTGAGCATTTGCATAGACTAAATGAGTAATAAAATCTTCCTCTTTTGTATCAAGATCAACAACTCCCACACCACCTCGCTTCTGTTGACGATATTCGTCTGGATTTGTACGCTTGATATATCCTCCCTTTGTAAGAACAAGTACACTCTCTTGATCTGGGATCAAATCTTCGGGATTGAAATCTTTCAAACCGCTCTTTATAAGTCTTGTGCGTCGATCATCACCGTATTTAGCTTTGATCTCTGTAAGTTCGTCTTTGATAATTCCTCTAACTTTCTTTTCACTACCGAGAATTTCTTTGAGCTTTTCAATCAATTCCTGGATCTCTTTTAATTCATCCAAAACTTTCTTTCTCTCAAGACCAGCAAGCTTCTGAAGTCGCATTTCCAAAATAGCAGTTGTCTGTTTTTCAGAAAACTTAAATTTCTTCATCAAATTTGCATGAGCTTCTACAGCATCTTTTGATCCTCGAATAAGAGTGATAATTTCATCAATATGATCAAGAGCTTTTTTAAGACCCAAAAGGATGTGTTCTCGCTCTTCTGCTTTATTTAAATCAAATTGAGTTCGTCGTCTAATAACCTCAACTCGGTGAACAATGAATTCTTCCAAAATAGACTTTAAAGATAGTGTTTGAGGAACTCCGTGTACGAGTGCAACCGTGTTTACATGGAAGGTATCCTCGAGTTGTGTATGTTTATAAATATAATTGAGGACTTTTTCTGGATATGCACCGTTTTTGAGATCAATAACGATTCGCATCTCTTTATCAGACTCATCTCGAAGTCCTTTTATACCCTCAATTGCCTTTTCACGGACAAGATCGGCGATCTTTATGATAAGTTCTGCTTTATTGACTCGATATGGGATAGATTTGATGACGATCTGAACTTGTCCTTTTTTATCTTCAACAATTTCTGCTTCACCTCGTACAACAATACCTCCACGACCAGTTGAATAGGCATGATGGATATCTTTTTCACCATACATAATTCCTCCTGTAGGAAAATCAGGGCCTTTTATGTGTTGCAAAAGGTCTTCTGTTGTCGCATCTTTATTTTCAAGAAGATGTACAGTACCGTCGATCACTTCATTGAGATTGTGTGGTGCAATATTTGTTGCCATACCCACAGCAATACCTAAAGTTCCATTCAAAAGAAGGTTTGGAACGGCGGTTGGAAGGACGATAGGTTCTTTTCTTGTGCCGTCATAGTTTGGTCTAAAATCTACAGTATCTTTTTCAATATCTCGCAAAAGTTCAGCTGCCGGTCGAGACATTTTTGCCTCCGTATATCGCATTGCCGCCGCTGGATCTCCGTCGATATTTCCGAAGTTTCC
>JANXRK010000047.1 GCA_025353045.1 Candidatus Tayloriibacteriota bacterium | reverse complement strand
AAGGTAAAGTAAGTGAAGTTGATGATAGTCGAGGTAAAGTAAAAGTGCTTGTTTCAATGTTCGGACGAGAAACACCGGTTGAGCTTGATTTCTTGCAAGTTAGTAAGATTTAATATAATATCTCAATACCTCAGCTTCTAGAGGAAAACACTAAAATTTCAACCTAATAGATCAAACTAATAAATCAAAATGGCTAAAAAAATAATTAAAAAAGTAAAAGTTATCGCTCCCGCAGGGAAGGCGACACCAGCTCCACCACTTGGACCTACATTGGGTCAAGCAGGAGTTAATATTGGTGATTTCACAAAGAAATTCAACGATGCTACAAAGGGAATGATAGGCGATATGATTCCTGTAGTTATCACTGTGTACGAAGATCGATCATACGATTTCGTTCTCAAGACTCCTCCAGCAAGTTCACTTATCCTCAAGGCTATCGGTGCAGAAAGTGGATCAGGAAAGCATGCGGTAAAGCGAGCAGGAACAATCACAAAGGCCCAAGTTCGAGCGATCGCAGAACGAAAAATGCCTGACTTAAATGCGAGTACTATCGAAGCAGCCATGAAAATCATTGAAGGCTCATGTAGGTCAATGGGGGTGGATGTGAAATAGCTAAAATCTTTTTACTCATAAAATTATAAAGCCTCCGGGATTGCCGGAGGCTTGAGTCACCTTGAGGTGACATTGCTCAGTTTTGAAACAGAGCAGCGTTGAAGTCGAGTTGGAAAGCACGCGGGTTCCCCTGGAGCAGTGGTTTGACCACTTTCCATGTTCGGCGCGAGCCGATGTAGTGTACAGGCAGAGTACGCTGGAATGCGTCGGTCCCAAGCTGGAAATTGAATTCAACTTGTGTTGTGCTAGTACTCCAACCATGGGTACCATGTAGATCTGTAAGAATTCGTCTTTCCTTTGATGAATTCTCGAAGAATAAACGAAGACGTTGCCGATTGAGATAGATTGCACCTGGGCGATCTTTTCCTTCGGATGCGATGAGACATCCCTCACGGAAAAAGGTTGGACAGTGAAGTGCGAGATGGTTTAAAAGTGGGACGTCCATCACGTAAATGCGTTGCATTTGCTGTGCAAGCACTATTCTTCTGTTTACTTCACTGAGCCGCCTACTCCAGAGGAATGATTTACCTGCATATCCCCTTTTTTTATTAATACCACCATAGAAAAGTATTAAATAGACACCAGTGTTGTAGAGGAATGGGGTATTGGTTACGTTTTCGTGCAAAGTGAGTATTTGTTTGGGCAGTATTCTTGCGGCGTGTCTGCCATTACACATTTTCACCTCTGCCACTATTCCACATCCTTCATCACTTACATCTCCAAGTCCTTGGTCATCAGAGACAACTGTTCCACCAATCAATATGGCAGCAAGGAATTCTCCGAAACGTCCGACGTGAGTCAGGAGTCTCCGATCGTCCAAGCCGGGCAAGTTGTTAAACTTCGGTTTGTTTTTCACAGAACTCCTTGGTTGAGGTTAATCTATCTTTATAGTACCATTTATATTTTTTTACAATAGATTGACAGTTGTATTCCTTTTGTATGGGATGGCTTTGTAGAAATATTTTAATGACTAGTCCTTCAACTTCGGTGTACCTGAATAATCAACTTTGTATTCTAAGAGTAGGGAATTGGTTGATTCTGAAATTTGTGAAGAAACGAGCTTCAAAGAGTAGTGAAGTTCTTCATTAAAAATATTCATACCTTTTCCAAATACAACCGGTTCTATTGTCAGATAGATCGTATCAACCAAACCTGATTTCATAAACATAGTATAAATATGTGCACCACCACAGATAGCCACCTCTTTTATTCCACGAGCCTCTAATTTTTGAACTAAATCAATAGGACTATCCTGCGTCATTTCCACACCATCGAAGTTTTGATTTTTGGAATAGACGATATTTATTCTTTCAGCTAAAGGTTTGCCGATAGTTTTATAGGTACTTGCACCCATAACAACCACACCGGCCCGTTTGGTCAATTGAACAAAACGCTTTTTATCCGCTTTACTCGTCCAATACATAGGGGAATGTTCGCTATCTTTTGCAATAAAACCGTCAGCAGATACCGCAGCGATGATGAAGACTTTTATCATTTACTTATTTTACCTTTTTTTATGTCTCGATCCAAATATAAGCGGGGAAGCATAGCTTCTGGTTTCCATTCTTTTTTCATCTTTTTTAAATCTTGATGTGATTGGTATTTACCACTTACCGCATAATCGTCTTTAAGAATAGGTCCTGTTTCAAAGAAAATAAGTTGAGCGATGCGGCGTCCAACAACTAAGGGTATAGCGTAATGTCGAGAATTGTTTGTGATTTCCATTGTCCACCGATTTACATAACCTACATCACCCCAACCTGCACATTTACAAACTTCGATGAAGTTTCTCCCGATAGAAGAACGCGCTTTCATCATAGTCGTAATATGATTTCGTCCTCCAATAAATTCCTCGGTGTGGGCAAGGATAGTTTCTCCAGGCTCCAGCATAATTACTTTATCATCTGATGCAATACCTACCCATTCAAATGCAGCAAAATCTTTGAATACCTTCTCAGCTTTTTCTGCACGTATTGATTTCTTACCCCATACATAATCCGTGTGACGCTTATTGTAAATATTGTAGTGGTTAAGAATATAGTTAGGTTTCTGTTCTCGATAATAGTATTCACCAAGAGTAATATCATAACTTGATGTGGCTAGGTTTCCTTGTTTAAAGGGTTCGATAATAATATCTCCTTTCTTCATTTCCTCCATGATTTTCTTGTCAGATAATGCCATAAATTTTATTGATTATTTTTTAATCGTAACATAAAAAAAACTACCGGTGAAGGTAGAATTTTCGCAACTAACGTGATCTGTAGATTAGACCAACATCTTGGCTTTGATCGCCGAATGGTGTTGGTAATTCTCCAACCGAACGAGTTCCAGGACTCCTTCGGGTGAAGTGATTTTAGTAACATCGATATCTGCGAGTGAGCGAATCGAAGGGTTGATCCAAAGTTTCGGAAGAGCCATTGGTTCCCGACTCAATTGTTCGTTCACTGCATCGAAGTGATCATGGTAGATGTGAGCATCTCCCAAGGTAAGGATGAGCTCGTCTGCTTCGAGATCGGTCATCTGTGCGACGATATGAAGCATGAGAGCATACGAAGCGATGTTAAAGGGAACACCCAGAAACATATCGCAGCTTCGTTGAAACATGTGAAGCGAAAGTTTTCCGTTGGTCACGAAAAACTGGAAGATCATGTGGCAAGGAGGAAGAGCCATCTCCTCCAACTCACCAGGATTCCATGCGGTGACGATCAGCCTTCGGTCGTTTGGATCTTTTTTGATCTTGTTGATCACTTGCTGAAGTTGATCAACAGTTGTACCGTCTGGTCTTTTCCAGTATCTCCACTGAACTCCATAAACTCGCCCGAGATCTCCCTCGAACTTTGCTTTTGGTTTCCAGTAATCTGCTTCTGCATTTGCGGTCCATATCTCACAACCGAGTCTTTGGAGGATTTTATTATCATTGCTTCCAGACATGAACCAAAAAAGTTCGGCGGCCACGCTGCGGAAAGCCAACTTTTTGGTGGTTGTTGCTGGAAAGCCTTCGCTCATTTTGTAACGAAGCTCGCGAGTAAAAACCCCTCGCGTAGTGCCATTGCGACCACCACGATCGCTGCAAGTTTCCATGATTTCTTTGAGAAGCGAGTTGTAGTTTTTCATAGGTCAATTATATCGTGTCTAGTATATTTGTACACTTTTTGATACCATTTGTCGAGAGATTATTTATTATGAAAAAATCACTTTTTATTGTTGTTGATGGAGGAGAAGGAGCGGGGAAGGGAACACTGCTTGACGCTCTTAAGGCGAAGCTTGGTGATACGGCAGTTTTTACTCGCGAGCCGGGTGGGTCACCTTATGCGGAGGCTATTCGAGAGCTTGCACTCAAGCATCCATTGGCAGTTCATGCCAATGCCGCAACCATGCTTTGTTTGATGTTCGCAGCTCGTTTTGATCATCTTCAAAATACTATTGTTCCAGCAATGGAACGAGGGCAGCATGTTATATGCGATCGTTTTGATTCTTCAACGTTCGCATATCAGTTTTTTGGCCAACAAGCTGATACATCTCAACTTCGTGAGACATTCGCCACTCTTCGTGAAGCTTTGGCTATCAGACCTGATTTTTATGTGTATGTTGATGTGGATGTCCAAGAAGGTTTGAGAAGAGTGAAAGAGCGAGGAGCGGCAAAGGGTGAAGTCAATCATTTTGATGATCGAGAACTCTCGTTCCACGAACGACTTCGCGATGGCTATGTCGAATTCATGAA
>JANXRK010000036.1 GCA_025353045.1 Candidatus Tayloriibacteriota bacterium | reverse complement strand
TAAACTTTTTTATAAAAATTAATTGCTTCTTTAGCCTTTTCTACATTTTTATTTTTTAAATGAGTCGAAATATCACTTGAAAAAGAAGGAGCGATACAAATCAACTCTTTATTAAACTTTTCTATAAGTTCTCGATCGATACGAGGCTTATAATAGTATCCCGTGAAGTTTGATTCAGTCACGAGTTGGATGAGACTTTTATATCCTTCATAATTTTTAGCCAAAAGCACCAAACGAGTGCGACGATTATCGATACCTGCTTGCATATCTTTTCGTGTACGAACTGCAACGTAAAAATCCACACCGAGAATAGGTTTCATACCTTTCTTCTTCGCTCGTTGATAGAATTCCACCGCTCCATACATATTTCCAGCATCAGTAAGCCCAACAGCAGGCATGTTCAGAGCCTTGGCTTCATCGAGGAGATCGTCAATCTTAGGTAGGGCATTAAGGAGAGAGTAGTGGGAATGGGTGTGAAGGTGAATAAATCTGGACATGAGGTGATTATAGCAAAAAAGGACAAATGAGTCGCATAAAAAAACCCGCCGCAACAGAATTCCACTTCCTGACCTCTTTGCGGAACTCCTTATCACTGCGGGACTGTACTAACTGTTTTGCTTTTTCGATGAACCATCTGATGATGTACATAGCATTCCTTTGTTTTACCGACGTGATTGCCGATAAATTCAGGAATACTCATTCTTTCTTGCATCCTTGCGGATGTGGGAGAATGCTAGCTCGGTTGCCGCCGTACCCAGTAATGGCAACTTTGTCTTCCTCAATTAAGGGAAGTAGGCTAGAAAGCTTATGGACTACTTAATATAGTACACTATCTTATATACTATGTCAATAGCTCGTGGTAATGTTTCAATAGCTAACCCTCAAAAATCTGATATCATTTATCCATGAATAAATTTACTTATCTTATCGGCATCGACGAAGTTGGGCGTGGACCGATCGCCGGCCCTGTGGCTGTTGGAGCTTTTGTTTTTCTGACAAAAACTTCGTCGAAGTTGTTTGGTGGAGTAAAAGAGTCAAAGCAACTTACAGAGGTAAAAAGGGAAGAATGGTTTAAAAAGATTCTTGAAGTTCAGAAAAAAGGTCACATCGATTTTGCAGTTACTTTTCAATCAGAAAAAATTATTGATACGAAAGGCCTTTCTTTTGCCATTAAAAATGCGCTCAGAATGTCAATAAATAAATTAGAAATAAAATGTGAAGAATGCGAAGTGCGACTTGATGGAGGTTTAAAAGCGCCTTTAGAATATAAAAATCAAAAGACGATCATAAAAGGTGATGCAAAAGAAAAAGTAATAGCTCTCGCTTCAATTTGTGCAAAAGTTTTACGAGATAGAAAGATGAAAGAATGGGCTAAAAAATATCCTGGTTATGGATTCGAAATACATAAAGGGTATGGGACCGAGAAACACTATAAAGCAATACAAAAGCATGGTTTATTACCATTACATAGAAAAAGCTTTTTTAATAATATATACTGATATATACTACGTATATGTCATCTAACGTTGAGAAAATAAAGGAGCGTTTGAGTGTTGAGGAGGTTATTAACTCATATATTAAGCTTGATCGAGCGGGTAAAAATCTCAAAGGTAAATGTCCTTTTCATAATGAAAAGACGCCATCATTTTTCGTATCGCCAGATCGCGGAGGGTATTATTGTTTTGGTTGTGGTGCGAAGGGGGATATTTTTAGTTTCGTTCAGCAATTTGAGGGACTCGACTTTATGGGATCTCTCAAGATGTTGGCTGAGAGGGCGGGAGTTGCTTTGGAATTTGATCGAAATAATGATTTGAATAAAACAGAGAAGGAGAGGCTTTTGGCTATTATGGAAGAAGCAACGGTCTTTTTCGAACAAGGATTAAAGAATTTTCAAGAAGCAATCGACTACGTTAAAAGTAGAGGAATCACAGAAGCAACAGCTAAGAGTTTTAGAATAGGTTATATTCCAGCTGATTGGCGATTACTTTATATGTATTTAAAGTCTAAAAAATATTCTGATCAAGATATGGAAAAGGCTGGACTTATAAAGAAGCCTGAAGAACAAAATAAAGAATTTTACGACAGATTTCGAGGACGTATTATGTTTCCTATTTCTGATTCATCTGGAAGAGTCATCGCTTTTTCCGGGCGTATTTTAAAAGATGATGGAAAGTCTGCGAAATATTTAAACAGTCCTGATACTATTTTATTTAATAAATCAACTGTGCTTTATGGAATAGATAAGGCAAAAACAGATATTCGCATCAAAAATTACTCTATTATGGTTGAAGGTCAAATGGATCTCGTCCTTTCTCATCAAGCAGGAATTAAAAATACTGTAGCAGTTTCTGGAACTGCTTTGGCAGACACTTTGATTTCAAAAGATAATATTGTAAATAACCTTGGTGTTGTCAAAAGACTTTCAAATAATATCATTTTAGCTTTTGACTCAGACGAAGCGGGGAGAAAGGCGGCTATGAGATCCGCTCGCATCGCTCTAAGCCTTGGAATGGATGTAAAGATCGCTGGAATGCCCGAAGGTAAGGATCCTGCGGATCTCGTTTTGACTGACCCTACATTATGGAAGGATGTCTTGCGTAATTCAAAACCTGTGGTAGAATTTCAGCTTGATACTGTGTTTTCAAAAAAACTTGATCCACGAAAGCTTCCACAAGCTCTTCGGGACAATGTATTTCCATTTATAGCTCCTCTTACAGGCGCAATGGAAAAAGCACACTATATAAAGGTAATAAAAGAAAAAACGGGTATTTCGGAAGAAGCCATTCGTGAAGATTTGCAAAAAGCAGAAGCTTTACAGAAAGGTGAGGTTATTCAAGTACAAAAACAGGAAGAAATTAAAAATACTTCTTCACGACTTGATGCAATAACCAGAAAACTCTTTGGCTTGTTTTATTATGTCGATAAAAACCCAATTCCAAACATTGATGTTGATGGCCATCGTGCCACAATCAAACAAATCGTTGGAGACAAATATGATTCGATCGTAAAAAGTGTCGAACCACTTAAAGATGAATTAATTCTTGAAACAGAGATTACTTTTAGTGACTCAAGAGATGTTATTAAAAGTCTCAAGGAATTGATGATTAATTTTGAGGATGATGTGGTGCGTGAAGAATTTGCAGAATTGATGAAAACAGGAAGGCCCTCTGATCCAGAACGATTGACGCAGCTCATCAGACGAAGACAAGAACTTGAGAATATTTTAAAAAATGGAATTTAATTTTAAAAATATATGAAAAAAAATAAGAAGATGAAGAAAATAATAAAAAAGGCAAAGAAAGTAGTAAAAAAATCAGTAAAAAAGGTTAAAAAAACAAAAATAAAAAAACCAGTTCAGGTAAAGTCTGGGAAAAAAGAAACAAAGGCACGTGAATTTGATATTAAGGCTAATAAACTTATCAATAAAGGAAAAGAGCGAGGCTTTGTAACTTTTGACGAAATTCTTAAAGAATTCCCAACAATCGAACAGGATCTAATATTTCTTGATGAACTTTATACAAAGTTTTCAGTGGCTGGAATCGATGTTCTTGAAGGTGGAGGACTTCTCGAGATAGAGCCTGAAGTTCCTGCTCCAAAGAAATATTCATATGGATCAAGAGGATCTGATTCTTCATATGACTCAATTCAAATGTATTTGAAGGAGATTGGTCAATACTCTTTGATTTCCGCAGTCAATGAAAAAGAACTGGCGCGAAGAATTGAGCAAGGCGATAAAGAAGCTAAAAACTTGCTAGCTCGTGCAAACCTTCGACTTGTAGTCTCAAT
The DNA here is from genome assembly GCA_025353045.1 of Candidatus Tayloriibacteriota bacterium. Classification (GTDB taxonomy): domain Bacteria; phylum Patescibacteriota; class Minisyncoccia; order Phycocordibacterales; family PALSA-1337; genus CAIOGI01. The sequence goes on along the minus strand of JANXRK010000036.1, from coordinate 16,505 downwards.
TGCAAAGAAATATGTCGGTAGATCACCAGATTTAACACTCCTCGACCTTATTCAAGAAGGAAATCTTGGTCTCTTTAAAGCTGTAGATAAATTTGATTGGACAAAAGGATATAAGTTTTCAACCTATGCTACATGGTGGATTCGCCAGGCTATTACTCGTGCACTTGCTGATCAGTCACGAACGATTCGTGTTCCTGTGCACATGGTGGAAACTATCGCTAAGTACAAGCAAGTTGTTCGACGTTTGACGCAAGATTTAGGGAGAGATCCTTTGGCAGAAGAGATCGCTACAGAAATGGGACTCGATGTCGAAAAGATTTACAATATCGAAAAGATTGACCAAGACGTTGTGTCTTTGGAAAGTCCTGTTGGAGATGATAGTGAAGATGGAAAGTCTACACTGGGAGATTTCCTCTTTGACGATAAGATTCTTTCACCAGATCAAGAAAGTTCACGAAGAATTTTGCGAGATCAAGTAAATACTATTCTTAACGATCTTTCAGAAAAAGAAAAGAAGATTTTGGAAATGAGACATGGTCTCAATGATGGCGTAACTCATACCTTGGAAGAAGTAGGAAAAGAATTCGGCGTGACTCGAGAACGAATCCGACAAATTGAAGCAAAGGCTCATGAGAAGATCCGACAGCATGACAATATTAATAGGTTGAAGAATTACTAAAATATATGAAAAAATATGAAAAAAGTGATTTAATTATTCATTTATTCTTTATTGTCATCTGTTGTGTCACCGAAGCTGCGTTGTTCTTTTTGAGATCATTTGGCTGTGGTTTTTCGCATACTCCTTCTTTTTTTCGGTGCAATATAATGATTTCTGTCAATGGAATTTCAACACTAGTTGGAATATTGCTATTAGTCTCTACCGCATTTCTTTTCTTTAAATTAGATGATAAGAATAGGGAGATGGCGAGAAAGATTAATACTTATTACATACTCATTAGTGTTTTGATCTTAATTCTGAATTTCATATACAGATAAACTGGTCTCGTAAAAATTATATAATATATTATATAAAAACAGCCAGAAATTATATAATATATGGTATAAATTAATCACGTTGCAAAAATGAGCTAACAGGGTTGTCGAGCTGATGTCGTAAAAGTTCTAAAATTCTGATAAAAGTTTTATTTAGATTTTATCAAAACTTTATCAGGATTTTATTTTGGTTTGATAAAGTTTATCTGTGGAATCTGCGGATCATAAACTTTTCATTAAAATAGCGGAAGAAGATTATAAAAAGATAGGACATATTAAATGCCCTGCTTTTGCTAATAAAAAAGTTTATTTCAATAAAATCGGCTTTAATCATTTATTGTGGAAAGGTAAGAAAATGAGGGCACCAAAAGAGCAAATAAGGAGAATCGGTTTGATTTCAAAAGCGCTAGAGATAATATCTACGTCTAGAGAATGGAATGATTATAGAGAAATCACGAGAATTCTCCCCAACGGGCATGTATCTTTGGCAAGGTTTTGGTCTTTTGACTTAAAAACCAAATGTGAATATATCAAAATAATTATTAGGCAGACAAATAATGGGAAAAAGTATTTTTTGAGTGTAATGTAAAAACCCCCTAAGGGGTCTTTACATATACTTGCTACCAGCTATATGCCGATACGCATCATCCAGAATTTATTCTGAGACACACAAGTAATATGTTCACATACTACCAAACCCATATTTCCTGTCAACAAAGTGTATAATATGTCTATGCAGCCCGATACCTTCGAGAAACTCTATAAAAATCTCAATAAAGCCCAAAAGCAAGCCGTCGACACTATCGAGGGTCCTGTTATGGTTATTGCTGGTCCTGGAACTGGAAAGACAACCATTTTGACACTCCGCATCGCGAACATTTTGCAAAAAACTGATACCGCTCCTGAAAATATTTTAGCTTTAACGTTCACTGAGTCAGGTGCATATACCATGCGTAAAAAGTTGGTGAGTTTCATCGGCCCTGCAGGATACAAAGTAAATATCCACACTTTCCATGGATTTTGTAATGAAGTTATAAAACAATATCCAGAAAAGTTTCCGAGAATCATTGGTTCAACAGCGATAACAGATATTGATCAAATTGCATTGATGGAAAAAATCATTGAGCATAATGATTTTGAGATGCTTAAGCCATATGGAGATATTTTTTTCTATGTCAGGCCGGCACTATCAGAAATTAGAAATCTAAAACGAGAAGCTTTGAGTCCTGTCGATTTTGAAAAAATAATTAAGAAGCAAGAAAAGGATTTCAAAGATATTCCCGACAAAGTTCATGAAAAAGGAGCGCATAAGGGAAAAATGAAAGGGGAATTTATTAAACTTCAAGATCGAATAGAAAAGAATAAAGAACTTCTAAAACTGTATGAAGCCTATGAAAAAGCTTTAGAAAAAGAAAAATTCTACGATTTCGAAGATATGATTGTGGAAGTAGTAAAAACATTGAAAAAAGATCAAGATCTACTTTTGATTATTCAAGAGTCATATCAGTATGTCTTGGCTGATGAACATCAAGATGCAAACAATGCTCAGAATGCCGTTCTTGAACTTCTGTCTAATTTTCATGAAAATCCCAATTTGTTTATTGTGGGAGATGAAAAGCAGGCAATCTTTAGATTTCAAGGAGCTTCTCTTGAGAACTTTTTATATTTTAAGAAATTATATAAAAATGCAGTCGTTATAAACCTTGAAGAAAATTATCGATCAACGCAATCTATCCTCGATGCATCGCACTCACTCATTTCAACTGGCGTTCAACTACAGTCAAAAGCTCAAAAAGGCAAAGAGTTGATTCATGTATTTGAATGTTCAAATCTCGAATCGGAATATGCTTTTATTATCAAAGATATTCAAGAAAAAATGAAAAAGGGAATTGAGAGCGATGAAATCGCCATTCTATACCGCGATAATAAAGATGCATTCCCAATATCTCAAGCCTTATCAAAAACAAACATCCCATATCGGATAGAAAGCGATAATGATATTTTGAAGGATGAAAATGTGGGGAAATTAATTTTAATTTTCTGCTCAATCAATAACCTCACTGATGAAGACAAACTTGGTAAAGCCCTTTTCATTGATTTCTTTAATTTGAATGTGATTGATATTTATAAAACATTTGAAGAAGCAAGGAAAGAAAAGAAAAACCTTATCGATATTGTTTCAGAAAAATTTCCAGATATTTCAAAAAAACTTTCATCATGGTCGCAGCTTGCGAATAATAAATCATTCGTAGAAGTTTTTGAGATTATCGTTCGTGAATCTGGATATTTGGACTATATCCTTTCAGCCCACGACTCTTTGGAAAAAATGGCTGTGCTCGAGGCTTTCTTCTTTGAAATTAAAAAGATGGCAGGAAGAAAAAATGAATATTTTTTACCTGTTTTTTTGAAACACATTGAAAGGGTCCGTGAACATGGGATTTTGACGAAATCAGGAAAATCTTTGGATAAAAAAGGAGTTCGACTGATGACGGCACATAAGTCGAAGGGCTTGGAATTCGATATTGTGTATATTATCGGAGCGTACGATGGTCATTGGGGGAATAAAAATCGAAGAACATATTTCAATACTCTTCAAACAAATGATACGAGTATTGAAGATGAACGAAGGCTTTTCTATGTCGCACTTACGCGTGCTCGAAAACAGATTGTCATTACTTATCCAAAAGAAGGGAATGAGGGTAAGGAACTTCTACCAACACAATTTATTTCTGAAATCTCCGATGAATTTAAAAAAGAAGAAAGTTCTTTGGAGCGAACACCGACACAAAATCTTTTTAAAGAATCAGTCGTCCACGACAATCATGAAATAATAAATAAAGAATATTTGCAAAATCTTTTTCTCGAAAGGGGATTGTCGGTAACTGCGCTCAATAACTATTTGGATTGCCCTTGGAACTTCTTTTTTAAAAATCTCATTCGACTTCCTGAAACTCAAACAAAGCATCAAATGTATGGAACAGCAATACACCAAACCCTTAAAACGTTCTTTGATAAATACAAGGTTGAAGAAGATATGGATCTAGAAGGGCTTCTGCGTCTTTTCGAGTTTAATCTCAATAAAACCCAGCTTTCTCCTTCTGACCTCAAAGACACCCTCATTAAGGGTAAAAAGGCTCTAAAAGGCTATTTTGAGGCCTATAAAGGCACCTGGAATCGTAATTTATTGACGGAATATGGTATTAGGGGAGTTCATTTGAATGTTGGTACTTTCGACCTACTTTTGAAGGGGGATTTGGATAAAATAGAATTCCTTGACGATAGAAATGTAAATGTTGTTGATTATAAAACAGGTAAGAAAAAATCACTGAATAAAGAAAATTATGAGCGTCAATTAACTTTCTATAAACTTCTTTTGGAATTGGATGATAAGAAGAAGTATTGTATGAAGTCAGGTGAACTCGATTTTATTGAGCCGACTGATACAGGAAAATATAAAAAGGAAAGGTATGATATTAAAGATGAAGATGTAGAGAAATTAATTGAGATGGTTAAAAAAGTAGCCCAAGAGATCTACACGTTGTCTTTTTGGAATAAAAACTGTGATGAAAAAGATTGTGAATACTGCACACTAGGAAAAACTTTCTCAAAACGAGGCAGTTTAGTAGGTAAATAATAGATCAATAGTTGCTTTCATAATTTCTGGCGGCATTGCTCCGTCGAGCATAATCATTTTTGAATCAGCACTAATATGCATAGGATATTCTCCAGAGGCACCCTTTGTTGGCTCAAAGATTGTCATTATTTTATCCTTAATTGCTTTTGGAAAAGCCTTATCAACCACAATGATACTTGCAGGTGTTCCTTGAATTCCGATGTTTACTCCGTCGAGGAAATCTTGATCAACTTTTTCTTTGAATTTTCCTGTTGATAGACAATTATTAAAATCTTCAACATTGAGCCCAACGGTATTTGCAATAATTGGTAATTGTTTTTGATCCAGACCATTTGGACTATCTGACGTCACTGACGGAGTTACAGAATAGAGACGATTGGTATATTTCCAAAAACCATCATTTCCACCAAGATCTGAGGCGCATTCGAGAGCTTGTGCTTCGTGCCCAGCATTTGGATGAAGGATTCTTCCACTTGCATCTGCCTTATCAAGTGGATAGTGTCGATAGACCCAAGCAACATTTCCAGATTTTCCATATGTCGTCATTATCTGCAGCATTGTGTTGTGGAAAACTTTACAATATGGACATGATGGATCAGAATATTCTACGACTTTCAATTTCGCATTAGGATTTCCAAGAATATGATCAGATGCTGTAATTGGTTTTAATTGTTGTTCAAAAGAATCTATTGCTGCGACCACATCTTGTTTGATTGGCGCACTTGGCGCCTTTGTCCAAATAACTGCTCCGGCAACAATAGCGCCCGCGATAATAATAGCTGTAGGAACATTAAGAATATTTGAAGATTTTGTTGGTTGCATAAGTGTATTATACAGGCTCAGGGTCTAGAAAGGTAGTGTAAAAGTCATTCCAGAATCCTTTTTTGTTTCCCAATGTGTTGTATCTAATTTTATATCTTTGATCGCTCCGCCAATTCCAAGATCTTTATATTTCAACTTTCCATATGCAAGGGCATAGTCATAGAGTTGTTTGGTGATTTTTACATCTTCAATGCAATATTTTATTATCTTATCTATTTCTCCAGTCTTCCACCATTCAACTGCTTGTAGCCCATGACCTGATTTCTTTGTATCTAAAGTGGCTTCAGCAATAGTATCAAGCTTAATTCTTCGACCTAAAGAGTTACGGACTTCAACAAGCAGGTCTAAACTTTTTATTTTTCCTAAATCTCCGGAATAGTATTTATTCAAAAGTGGAATGTCGAAATGGTCACCATTGAATGTAATAAACATATCTGCTTGTTCAAGAATCGGCCAAAGCTTCGGTAAATCTTCCTGGAGATAGCTTGAATAAGTATCGGTCAATGAATCATGAATACAGACAACAGAGATATCGAGAGCTGTTGAGTCTGTCGAATTTACATCTTGAAAAATATTTCTTGTTTCAATATCAAAGGTAATCTTTCTCATCTCCGGTTTTCAGATTTTTAATTTTTACCTTTCCAGTTTTTACTTCATCATCGCCAACAACGATGACATTTGGAATATGCATTCTGTCAGCATTCTTAATTTGATCACCAATTTTTCTGAAAGAATAGTCTAAACAAACACTTTGCCCTTTTTCACGGATCTTTTGCGCAATTTCTTGACCAAAATCAGCTACATTTTTATTGAATAGACAAATATAGATATCAGCAGGGTAGATTTCATCTGTCTTTTTGATTGTACGGTATGTTTCCATAAGATCTCGCGCAATAACGTCTCCAGCACCGAAACCAAAAGCAGTTACTTTTTCTTCCCCAAAAAGTGAAAGTAAATCATCGTATCGTCCACCACCAAAAACAGATCGTCGATTCTCAGGATTTTTATCAAATACTTCAAAAATCACTCCAGTATAATAATCCATACCTCGAGTGATACTCTGGTCAAAAATTGCATTTGTTATACCAAGCTTTTCAAGACCTGACAACACTTCTCGAATTTCCTTTATACCTGCATGCTCTTCTTTTGTTTGGTTTAAATGTTTAGTGAACTCTTCAAAGTTTTGAGAATTCATTAATGCCAAAAACTTTGTGACTTTTGGACCTTGTGACTTGTCGCCGAGAACTATTTCAGCCGTCGCTGCAAAAACATCAGTCGGAATTTTCCTTTTTTGATCAATGAGTTTAAGTAGTTTTTGAGAATTCTCTTCATCAAGTCCAAAAAAGTCCTTTGTAATATAATTTAATATTTTTCTATTTCCAATTCGGATTTCAAAGTCAGTATCTTTAAGACCATAACCTTTAGTGATCTCATAAGCCATAGAAATACATTCAATCTCAGCTTGAAGACTATCAACTCCAAAAATATCAATGTTTAATTGCCAGAATTCACGCAAACGTCCACGCTGAGGTTGCTCATAACGGAAGAAGTTTGGCATAGAAAACCAGCGAGCCGGATAGACCAACTCTCGACGTTTACCAGCAATCATTCGCGCAACAGTCGGTGTCATTTCTGGTCGAAGCATGACTTCTCTATCCCCTCGATCTTTAAAAAGATAAGACTGACGTTCAAGAATTTCTTCACCGGTTTTTGCTCGGTATAGTTCTGCAGGCTCTAAAACTGATGCACTATATTCTTGATAGCCAAATTTCTCACAGACTTTTCGCCAAATTCCGAAAATCTGATTCTGAATTGCCATATCGGCAGGGTAAAAATCACGTACTCCTTTATACGGATCAGTTGATAAGTTTTTGCTCATGGGCTACATTGTAGCATATGTATTTAGCTTACAAAAATATTGGCGAAACGCCTCTTGAATGCCTCGAACGAATCCGTTTGGAATATGGAAAAGCACAAGAAATTCCTATGACCTATGCCGGTCGCTTAGATCCAATGGCCGAAGGGCTTTTGATTTTGCTTGTTGGAGAAGATTGTAAGCAAAAGGAAACGTATTTAAAGATGGATAAGGAATATGAAGTTGAAATTCTTTTTGGAGTTTCAACTGATACATATGATACTTTGGGATTGATTGAAAGTTCAGACAAACATTCTTTTGATCTTCCTGATTTTCAAAAATATGTAGGAAAGTTTATTCAAGAATATCCAAAATATTCATCAAAAATGCTAGCAATGAAAGAAGTGCCTGATGAAGTTCCAACAAAAGAAGTTGAGATCTTCTCAATAGAGCAAATAGGTTCTAAAGCACTTTCAGCTAAAAAAATAGCCGAGACTATTTTAGAAAACATTAAAAAAGTGAATGGAGATTTTCGTCAAAAGGAAATTGCTAGATGTTGGCAAGATTTCGCTTTAAAAAATAATGTTACTAAATATATTGTGATTAAATTAAAAGTAAGTTGTGGAAGTGGTACCTATATGCGCTCACTTGCCCATAGGATTGGTATTGACGCAGGTATACCAAGTCTTGCTTATTCCATTAAAAGAACGCGAATCAATGGCTATAAGATTTAGTATTTGTTAAAATGAGGCTATGAGAAAAATAATCGTAAAAGAAGGCCCGATGGTATTCCTTCGTGACATTATGATTATGGAAATTTTAGCTACAATTATTTTCTTTTTTGCCTCGTTTATTGCAAATTACGAAATACTTTATCGATCTACATTCATGTTTCGTTATGTTCGCTATGACATCTTTTTAATCCTTATCTTTTCTCTTTTTCAACTCTCATATATTTTTATACTTTTTCTCAATTGGTATTTTTCAAGATATGAAATTTCTGACAAAGAAATCATAAAGAAAACAGGCCTCCTTTTTAGACGTAGAAAGGCTGTAAGTATGTATGAAGTCGCATCCGTCGAGGTCTATCAATCGCCTTTAGGTAGACTTATTCATCATGCCACAATTATTATTGAACATAACAATGGAAGAGTGACTAAGCTCAAAAATGTTTCAGGATTTGAAGAATATGTTCATATCATAAAGCAAATGGTGCGCGGAGTTTCAGGTCGAATGCCGACGAAAGATCCAAAAATCCTCATTGAAGAAGGAGAGGGTCTTTTTTTGGAGTTTAAAGAAACACTCCGTTACGATGGAAGAAAAGGTGAAGTCAGTAAAGAACTTGAAAGGGTTGTTGTTAAAACAATTGTCGGATTTTTAAATGCAGATGGAGGAACACTTATGATTGGTGTAAATGATGATGGAAAAGTCACTGGCTTGGACAATGACTATAAAGCTTTGCCAAAGAAAAATAGAGATGGTTTGGAAAATCATTTGACGATGTTGGTAAAAACAATGATCGGACTTTCTTTTGCTAAATATGTAACGGTTAAATTTGAAAGTGTTGATGGAAAAGATATTTGTTTGGTGACAGTACGAGAAGGACATAAGCCAGCGTATCTCATTAATGGAGATAAAAAGGAAGAGTTTTTTGTGAGAGTGGGGAATAGTACGCAGCCTTTTTCAATGAGTGATGCAACGGACTATATAAAGACACATTGGGGATAAAACGTAACTTTTAATCCTTTCTCTTTGCCTTCGCTCTATCTGTATCCGTTAAAAACTTTTTTCGTAGCCGCACTGAGATCGGAGTAATTTCCAAATACTCATCTTCTCGCATTGTTTCCAGACCTTTTTCTACATCAATTTTCCAAGCGGGAGTAAGCATTATATGCTCGTCATTTCCTGAAGATCGCATGTTTGACATGGCTTTTCCTTTACATGGATTTACATCCATATCGTCACCCTTTGATGTATCTCCAACAACCATTCCTTCATACACTTCTGTTGTAGGCTCGATAAATATCCGTCCTCTTTCCTGAAGATTCCAAAGTGCAAATGCCAAAGCTTTTCCAGTCATCATAGATGTCATTGATCCTGTTGAATGTTTTTCAATCTCTCCAGTATGTGGTTTAAAATCAATAAATCGACTAGCTAAAATTCCTTCACCCTTTGTATCAATGACGAATGCATTTCTATATCCAAGCAAACCTCTAGTAGGGATTTCAAAAAGCATACGAGTCTGACCATCTTTTGATTTCATGTCTGTCATTGAAGCTTTTCTTTGGCCTAACTTTTCGATAATAGCACCTGTAAATTCATCAGGAATATCAATAGTCAATTCTTCAAAAGGCTCTGACTTTACTCCATCAATATCTTTAACGATAACTTGTGGTTGAGAAACTTGTAGTTCATAACCCTCTCGTCGCATATTTTCCAAAAGCACAGCGATGTGAAGTTCGCCTCGTCCAAAAACTCTAAAATATTCATTTGAAGAAAAATCCACTTTCAATCCGACGTTAATTTCCAATTCTTTTTCCAATCGTTCTCGGATCTGTCGTCCTGTTACGAATTTTCCTTCTCGTCCAGCGAATGGAGATGAGTTTACAAGGAAGTTTAGGGAGATAGTTGGTTCATCGATCTTGATAGCAGGCAAAGCAGGAGTTGTTTCGTTGTCAGTTAAAGTTTCTCCGATATAAATCTCTGGGAAGCCAGCAATAGTCACGATGTCTCCAGCTGAAGCTTCTTCTATTTCCACTCGTTTCTTTCCTTCGAATGTAAAAAGTTTTGTGACTCGCCCAGAATTTACAGTTCCATCGATTTTTTTTTCAAAAACAGTCTGACCCATTTTGATTATCCCATCATATATACGTGCAATAGCTAGACGTCCTAGGAAATTATCATATCCAAGGTTAAAGACCTGTGCTGTGAGAGGGGCTGTTGCACTATGATCTTTGTTTGCAGGTGGAACGTGTTCCAAAACCATATCCAAAAGTGGAGTGAGATCTTTTCGAGGATCTTCAAGTTTTTTCATAGCCACTCCTTCACGACCAATAGCATATATAGTAGGGAAGTCGAGCTGAGCATCATTTGCACCAAGCTCCATGAAGAGTTCCAAAACCATTTCATGAGTATGGTCTGGATTTGCAGCTGGTTTATCGATCTTATTTATAATAACAATAGGTTTGATTCCAAGCTCCAAAGACTTTTTCAAAACGAAACGAGTCTGAGGCATAGGACCTTCCTGAGCATCTACAACTAGAAGCACAGTATCGATAGATCGGAGTACTCGCTCTACTTCAGAACCGAAGTCAGCGTGTCCTGGAGTGTCGACGATATTGATCTTTGTACCTTTGTATTCTATAGAGGTATTTTTAGCATAAATAGTAATACCACGCTCTTGTTCAAGAGCGTTTGAGTCCATTGTTCCATCATCACCATGACCGCATTGAGTCATTATAGCGTCTGTTAAGGTCGTTTTACCGTGGTCCACGTGGGCAATAATTGCAATGTTTCGAATATCCATGTTATTTAAATATGAGCATCTATTAAAGCATAAAAAGATAAAGAGGGCAAGAAAGTGGATAAAGTCTATTTCAAATCATCCCATTTCGTGTCATTATTTAGTGTATATAAGATAATTAAAAATAATGGAACCACAAACAAATCAAAGCTCGCTTCAGAAGAAACACATTTTACTTGATCCTACGACTCTTATTATCCAGGCCTGGGCATTTTATAAAGCAAACGTCAAACGATTGTGGCCACTATTTATTCTCGGAAGTTTGGATATGCTTAGTTTCCGTTCAAATCCAGTAAAGATATTTTCATTCGAAATGTCTATTTGGGTTGTTGTACTTATTATAACAGCTATAATTATTATTTCTCTCTTGCTACTTCTTTCAAAGATCGCACTTTGGAAAAGTATTAGCGACGTGCGAAAAGGGCAGTTTGTTAGTATTAAAGATTCATATAAAAAAGCCAATAAACTATTTTGGTCATTTGTTTTACTAAATATTATCGTAGCATTATCTACTTTCGGAGCCCTCGCACTACTTATAGTTCCTGGAATTATTCTCTTAGTTTACGTTATTTTTAGTAGATTTGAATTGATTGATAGTGGCAAGAAAGATTTCAAAGCTATTTTGGGAAGTTGGGAATTGGTGCGAGATTATTGGTGGGGTATTTTGTGGAGATCCTTTGTTGCTGGTCTCATGATCGGGCTGATTGTTTTCGCAGGATTTTTTGCACTAGGAATCGTCGTGGCAATTCTGATCTTTATTGCATATCTTTCACATAGTCTCATCGTCCTTTCTGTTTTCATCTCTGTATCTATCGTCGCATATGCAGCTTTTATCTTTGGAGTCATAGCTCCGCTTGGACTTCTAACTTCATTTGAACTTTATTTTAATCTAAAGTCTGTCCGAGCAAATGATAAACTTGCCGATGAAAATACAAATAAAAACAGAAAGAATAAAATTATTGTCACGATGATTTTGGGAGGTCTTATATATGTACTCCTTTTTGTATCGGGAATCGCTCTTGCTTACACGGTTAAAAGAAACATATACAATAAAACCCACCAAACAATCACGACTCAAATCTGAGTGCTGTAGGTTTTATTACTATAAAAGAGATAAATTATTTTATTAATCCCTCCACCACCTCCTTCACATCCGTACCATCCGCTTTTCCTTTTAATTCCTTCATGATAGCTCCCATAAAAGCACCCATTTTCTTTGCATCAGGCTTACCTTCTTTCTTTATTTTAGCTTCAACATGTTTCTTGATATCTGCCTTGCTCATCGTTTCTGGTAAGAATTTTTCAAGGATTGCTAATTCAGACTTTTCCTTTTTGACCAAATCCCTTCGTCCACCTTTTTCGAATTGATCAATTGAATCTTTTCTTTGCTTCACGGCTTTTTTTATAAGCACGAGTGCACTTTCATCACCGATAAAAGGTTCTGAACTTTTTTTAGCGATAAGTTCATATGAAAAGAGAGAAGTCAGGCCTCGAAGAGTCTCCAGTGTGAGAGTGTCTTTAGCACGCATAGCGTCGATTATCTGGTTTTTTATTTCTTTGTGTAAAGTTATTTTTTTCATCATAATGCTGATATAATAACACATATGAATACCCTTATCATCATCTTGATTGTCCTCGTCATAGTAGCTATTTTTGTTATGATCCTTAATTATCGTAAGACTGCTCCAGTCCAAAAGGACGATGTAGGTCTCAAACTGATTTTAGAGCAAATAAACGACCTCAATAGAACTGTGGATGAAAAGATCGGTCGTGGTCACAAAGACATGCGTGAATCTATGCAGGTTCAGCTTTCTGAGTCAGCAAAAATGATCCGTGAGGTTACAGAGGGTCTTACAAAGCTCGATGAGACTAACCGTCAGGTTGTTTCTTTTGCTGATCAACTCCAGTCTCTCCAGGATATTCTAAAGAATCCAAAGCACCGAGGAATCCTCGGAGAGTACTATTTGGAAACGCTTTTGAGTAATGTTTTGGCGCCAAGTCAGTATAAAATGCAGTATATGTTTGCAAATGGCGAGATCGTCGATGCAGCTGTCTTTGTTAAAGAAAAAGTTATTCCAATTGATTCAAAATTTTCACTTGAGAACTATAATAAACTTTCACAAGAAAGAGATCCCATTGAAAAAGAAAAATTAGAGAAGATTTTCGTGAATGATTTGAAGCTTAGAATACAAGAAACAGCAAAATACGTCCGCCCAGCAGAGGGAACCATGGATTTTGCCTTTATGTTCATTCCGCACGAGGCTATTTATTATGATCTTCTAATAAACAAAATCGGGGCAGTTACCGAAGAAACTGACAATTTGATCCAGCGTGCAGCCAATAAATACAAGGTCATTATCGTTTCTCCAACATCGTTTCTGGCATATTTGCAGACCGTTTTGCAAGGCCTTAAGGCATTACAAATAGAAGAGACTGCAAAAGACATAGTAAAGAGGGTTGATGAGCTCGGAAATCATTTGAAAAAATATGAAGAGTACCATGAAAAGCTCGGTGCTTCGCTTGGAACTGTTGTAAATCACTACAATAACTCTGGAAAAGAGCTCAAAAAGGTAGATAAGGATATTTTACGTATAACCGGAGAAACTCCAGGTTTGGAGGTAAAAACGATTGACGGTCCAGAGGAGATAGTGTAATATAATCCTCTATGACAGAATTTGCAGTTATACAAACAGGAGGTAAGCAATACAAGGTACAAGCAGGGGATGAGATCAAGATTGAGAAGATCCTTGGCGACCATAAAGAAGGCGATAAGATCGTCTTTGATAAGGTATTACTTGTAGACAATGGTACAGACACTACTATTGGAACTCCTTTTATCGATAAGGCAAAAGTTACAGGAACTATCACTAAGATTGGACGATTACCTAAAATTAACGTTATTAAGTACAAGCAAAAGAGTAAGTATTTCAAAAAGAACGGCCATAGGCAGCCATTTTTCCAGGTGAAGATTGAAGGGTTGAAATAGTGTGATATAATAAAACTAATTTAATTTGACATAAATCACTAGCTATTATACTGTAAGTTCAGTTATGAACCTTCCATTCGGATGTCCGTACATTGGTATGACCGATTTCACCAATTACGATCAAGTGTGGCGCATGCTTGCAGTTTATCGCGCCCACTCTCCAGAAGTCCAACCTCAACGAAGGTTGCACGTGGGCGTCATGATGAGTCGCAAGACGCTCAACGATGAGCCGACGAAATACACAGTTGTTTTTCCACCGAAAGAATGCATCGCTCCAAACTACCTCATGGAAGCTTGGGACACTTTCAACCGACAGTGAGAAACACAATTGGGCTACCGCAATGGCGGCGCCCTTTTCTTTTTTAATTTTTTATAACCAGAACTGGTCGCAAATTGCGACCAGTTCTCTAAACCCGCTCCCTATTCTTCAACGCATTCTTAATTGTATCTGAATCTGAATATTCAAGTTCTGTACCTGTTGATAGTCCACGTCCAAGAATTGAAATAGACAGTCCTGTATCAGGGAATTTTTCTTTTATATAATCTCGAATAAAGTCTGCTGTATGTTCGCCTTCAGCGTTAGCATTTAGGGATAGAATAATCTCTTTGAATTGACCTTTTTTGATCCTAATTAACAGTTCATTTAGTCTTACTTTTTTCTCAGGTTCTTTATCTAAAATGGGAATAGTTCCACCAAGAATAAAATACACTCCACTGTAGAACTTACTCTTCTCAATTGCTTCAAAGTCTACATCTCGACTAACGATCATGAGTTGTGATTGATCACGACCTGGATCTGTACAAATAGGGCAGACTAATCCATTTCCGTTTTGGTAAAAGCGAAAACAAGACTGACATATTTTAATATTTTGTTTAATACTCAAAAAAAGACGCGCCATTTCCTCGAGATATGAAGAGGGACGAGTTAAAAGGAAATACACAAAACGTCTCGCTTGTCGCGGACCGATACCTGGGAATTCTCGAAAATATTCTGTTAATTTAGAAATCGGATCCATTGCCTTTGTCGAATTCTCCGAAGTCACTCTTATCGATACTCATAAACGATGTCTTCTTATCATCAAAGTAAAGTTCAGCATATCCGGTCGGACCATTTCGATGCTTTTCAATCATGATTTTTGCAATATTTGGGCGTGCAGATCCTGAATCCTTATTCATTTTATCTTCTCGATGGATAAACATAACCACATCAGCGTCTTGCTCAATAGATCCTGAATCTCGAAGGTCAGAAAGTCTTGGTTCACCACCTCGCTGTTCAACGGCTCGAGAAAGCTGGGAAAGGGCAAGAACAGGAACTTCGAGTTCACGGGCGAGTTGTTTGAGTGATCGAGAGATCTCAGTCACTTGCTGTACCATATTATCTGAATTACGACTCTGCGTTGGGACCATGAGCTGGAGATAGTCTACAACTATGAGACCTAAACCTTTTTCGCTTTTCAAACGTCGCGCAACAGCTTTCATCTTTAAAATATTGTTCGCTGGCTGATCGTCAATATAAATAGGTGCCGTTGAGAGACGGTCCATAGCGTCTCGGATAGCTTTGAAGTCATGCTCGACGTTAAGGTTTTGTCCTGTTCGTATTTTCCATGAATCAACTTGGGATTCAGCAGCCAACATACGATCAACGAGTTGTTGAGAACTCATTTCAAGTGAAAAGATACCTACAGGAACCTTGTGTTTGATGGCGGCCATACGAGCAATATCCAAAGCCAGAGATGTTTTACCCATAGAGGGACGTGCAGCAAGGATAATAAGATCAGACTTTTGTAGTCCTGCTAGTTTGTTATCAATAGCGTGGAATCCAGTCGGAATTCCTCGAAGCTCATCCTTCGTTGAATGCAATTTATCTATACGCTCCCAGGCTTCAACTAAAGTATCTTTTAGAGCTACAAATTTATGAGTTCCTGTAAAATTTGTTACTTCAAAGATTTTCTTCTCTGCTTTATCCAAAGTCTCTTCTATATCCATCTCTTCATCAAAACCAAGATTTCCCACGAATTCTGAAGCATTTATCAAATCACGCATGATATGTTTTTTCTGAACTATCTCTGCATAGTGTTTAGCATTTGTTGAAGAGGGAACTCCATGAACGAGTTCGGTTAGATAGGCCATTGCACCTGCTTGTTCAAGCATTTCTTTATCCTTGAGTCGGGCCGAAAGAGAGAGAATGTCGATTGGAGTGCTTTTATTAAAAAGTTCCATCATTGTAGACCAAATTAATTTGTGACGATCAGAATAAAAAGCCCTCTCTGATATAACATCAGTAATGTCATGCATCACTTCAGGACGAATCATGATCGATCCAAGCAAGGCTTTTTCAGCTTCCAAACTTTGAGGAGGAATGCGTAAATCTTTAGGTTTGAAATATGGTGATGAGGTGGGTGTCATATAAATATTGTATCACATGAAAAATATATCTATATATTTAACTGAGTATAACAGGTGTATAATGTGTGTATAAAATTAAAACTGTCCAATACATCCTTCCGTTTTTTCTTGATAGAGCCTTAATCAGTTTTCTTTTCGATAAGTTTTTAAGATTTAGTGAGCTTTAAATACTATCTTAAATCCTTCTTCTTCATCCTTTATCTCAAACCCTCTATTTTCAACTTCTTTTCTTAAAGCATCCGCTTGTGCAAAATCCTTCTTTTCTCTGGCCATTTCTCGTGCCTCA
>JANXRK010000063.1 GCA_025353045.1 Candidatus Tayloriibacteriota bacterium | reverse complement strand
AAAGGCGACGAAATCCTTTTCTCCTCAAGTACCCGGCTATTCCGACAAAAGGTTCTCACATTAGTGGGAATTTTTTGTTGTCAAAATTCCCTAATTTGAGCCAAACGACAAGGTATTGACATATGTTGTCAAGTATAGTATACCAGTAATATAGTTCTTTGATAGTCTGCTTGCGAATTCGCTACAGCAGAAAATGGCTTAATAAATAGGCTCTTCTCCGCTGTGGCGAAATCAGATGATTCCACCTTCTCAGCAACCCTCAACTCACGGGAAGTGAGAAGTTTCTCGACGAATAGTCGAAGAAAGGATCAGTATGAAATACGGTGAATTAAACCTCGATCAGATTGAAGCGTTGGTCAACAAGCTCGGAGGAATGGATGGCGTAGCCTTATTGCTTGCCGAGCCTGAAGTCGCCCTCGACCCCATCATCCGCGTCGATCGCTCCATTCGTCCGTCGTATCCCGACTGGATGCAAAAAGTGATGCATCCGGAATTGGAAAGCGTCGGACCTGCTGAGTATGACATTTCGTCAATCGAGCAATGGCTCCACGACGGTCAGAAAGATGGAAAGTGTATCGAAGGAAACAAGATATACAACCATTTGAAAAAGACCGACACACTGAAGACCTGCCTCGGCCTGCGCGACCTGGAAGAAATCCAAAAGAAAGGTATTGCCTTTTTTCGGAAACACTTCAAGGGCAAAGAAGTCTTCGGTTGGGCTGGTATCGGGCTGGAACGCGATGGCAACCTCCTCGTCCCGTCTCTCTATGAGCGCGGCGACGAGGTGATCCTCCGCTGGCGCTGGACTGACCCCGCGTTTGGCACGGCAGCGACCCGGTTCTCCGTCTCGCAAGTTGCACTCAAAACTAAGACTCTCTGAACTTTTGTTCTTTGACCTTAGTCCTTCGGCCCTGTGTAAAAATACATAGGGTCGATTTTTATATAAATATGTTAAAATAATTTTGGTAGTAGGCGAATCATGACGGCAGTTTGGAAATTTTTCTGGCTTTTGGCAGCCGAATCAAGTATTCATATATCGAGAATATCTGCGGTTACGGCTTCAGGTAGAGTGGTATATGAAGACACTTCAAAAAAGAAGCTACTTGGTGCAAAGTACTAGGGCATCTACTTTTTTAATACTTAAGCGTATAAACGGTCGCTTTTCCTCAGGAAAGTGGAATTAAGGTCTATATTAAGGATTTAAAAGTTATCAGTCTTAGTAATGATATTGTTCCAACTGCACATTTTGTAACTATCGGTCTGCTCTGTACAAATTTTTCTGGTGAACCCAAAGTCATGGAGCCTAATGAAATAACTCAATGGAAATAGTTTGATTTGAATGATTCACTACAACCTATTTTTAAACCAAGCGAGAAACTTTTGAATAATTGCAAAGATAAAGTGTTTTATAGGAATTGTTAATTGTATTGAAAGCTTTTGTGTTATAATTGCAACTTGAAAAAAACTCTCGCTATTTTATCTTCACTGACCCTTATTTTATTTTCTATCTTTGCTTTCAGTGATGAGACATTTGCTGCGACTCTCACACCTTCATATGTAAGTACATTCAGTCCAACAACGACTGCCGGAGGGGGATATTTTGGGAGCGGATCCGTAGGTGGATTCGCGGCGAGTTCCACTCTCAATATTTTTTATGTTGCTGATACAGCTAACAATCGTATATAAAAGTTTACTACTGCAGGGGTATATGTAAGTCAGTTTGGTTCTTACGGAACGACCACGGGCAAATTTTCTAGTCCTGAGGGTATTGCTATGGATGCATCAGGAAATATTTATGTGGTTGATGTCGGAAATTCTCGTGTTCAAAAATTTAATTCTTCCGGGGTATATCAAAGTCAATTTGGTTCTGCTGGTTCTGGAATTTCTGTATCGCCTTCAATTTTGACATTTACTACCGCAAATTATGCTACACCACAAACAATAACAATAACAATAACTCCCGTCGATAATAATATTGTTGATGGTACAAAAAATGTCTCAATTACCTATACGATTTCATCGTCAGATACTGATTATAATTCTATATCAGTAACTCCAACATCAGTTTCTGTAACAGATAATGATTCTACCTATTCACTTACACCTTCGTCGATTAGTATGGCTGAGAGTACTGCGAGTACCTACACATTAGCATTTTCTGGAGCAGTTCCAACAAGTGATGTCACGGTTGCTATTTCGTCTTCGAATTCTTCTATTGTGTCTGTATCACCCTCAACTCTAACGTTCACAAGTGCAAACTATGCAACTCCTCAAACTGTTACGGTAAATGCTGTAAATAACAGTTCTTATGATGGTACAAGAACTGCTCAAATATCGCATACGGTTACTTCCGTTGATAGTACTTACAATAATTACAGTATTTCAAATGTTGGAGTGACAGTTGCTGACGATGAACAAATACCAAGCGGGGGAGGAGTTAAATTAGGTTTCTATGTTCCCGCGGTAATTCCGATTACAGTGCCGGTCGTGACTCCGCCAGTACCAACTGCACCAACAGTACCAGCAACTATTCCAAAAGTCTTTCTGCAAAATCAAAGTCTTGGTTCATCTAACGCCGAGGTTCTCAATCTTCAAAAGTATTTAAATCTTAATGGTTTTCCAGTGGCAGCTACCGGATTGAGTTCATCAGGACATGAAGTACAAAACTTCGGCTATCTCACACAAAAAGCACTTATTAAATTCCAAAAAGCAAAAGAAATAAAACCAGCAAGTGGTTTCTTTGGACCTATTACGAGGGCTTACATTTTGAGTCACTAACCAATCTTCTATTGTGCCGGAGAGAGGACTTGAACCTCCATGGGTTACCCCGCTTGCTCCTAAGGCAAGTGCGTCTGCCAATTTCGCCACCCCGGCATATTCTTTGTTCTCATTATATATGAAAACGTGTGCGCCCAGTAGGGATCGAACCTACGACCTTATCCTTAAGAGGGATCTGCTCTACCAACTGAGCTATGGGCGCATATAACTAACTTATAATTGAAAAGAACGTGCAAAAAATATAACAGAAAAATGGGGAATTAGCAATTTTATATTTGTGCCCGGGGCGGGAATCGAACCCGCATCCCATAAGAGACACGATTTTAAGTCGTGCGTGTATACCAGTTCCACCACCCGGGCAAATGTAAATATACATTGCATATGCTATCATATTCTTATATTAATCGTAAATTAATAAAAAAACTATGTCAATGACTGACTCAGAAATCAATTCAATGCAAAATAAAAAGAAGGCTTTTGAAGAAGAAGCTCGAAGAGAAAAAAGTGCTGCTGAAAAAGAGGTGGGTGAGATACGACGCGTAGAGGCTCAGGTCAGTGAACACAAAAGAAAACTCCTCGATATCGAAGTTAAAGAACATCAAGCTGAAGCTGGCGTACAACAGATGGAAGCAGCTATAAAAGCTCGAGAGAAATTTCTCGAGCAAGAAGAACGAGCTAAAAAAGAACAAGGTCATCACTAGCTAATTGAGGCGTAGATCGGGATCGAACCGATGCATGGCAGTTTTGCAAACTGCTGCGTTAACCAACTTCGCCACTACGCCATGTATTTATTGTACAATATTTCTACCAATCTCGTCTATTTTTTGACGATTCTTTTCTCCTCTGTCTAATTCAAAATCAAAAAAGGGAAGAGCTCTCATTCGAGCTTGATCTTTAAAAAATTCTCTGAATTCTGCTCTTTTTCTTTTAACAAAATCGAGAGCCCCCTTCTCCTTTTCTACAGGTAAAACAGTAAAAAAGATGGTTGACTGATTTCCACGGTCAGAAAGTGAGACATCAGTCACAGTCAATAAAGAAGTGTAGTTACCTTCCTTTTGGAGGAATTTTGATGCTGCTTCCTTTATAACATCTTTTAATTTTTGGTCTCTATCACCTGACATGGCCTCATTATACACAGATTTATTGCTTTAGCGAATGCCATGTATGTTATTATGTACACATAAAATGAAGCGATATCTGAAAATATTGTTGTTTCTGATTGTCACTTTGAGCCTTTTTTCTTTTTCCTATAGCGCTCACGCCGAAGGGTATATCTTTTCCACAAAATGGGGAAGTTTCGGAGCGGGGG
>JANXRK010000058.1 GCA_025353045.1 Candidatus Tayloriibacteriota bacterium | reverse complement strand
GTGATTAGCAACCAGAGTTGCATTTCACTCCAGAATTTACACGATGATCCACTAGAGATAGTACATTAAAATCAAACCTTGTCAACTTCTTCTTTGACCTACCCTCATTTGTGCCAAGGACCAGATTTGAACTGGTGACCCTTCCCTCTTCAGGGGAATGCTCTACCAACTGAGCTACCTTGGCATATAGAAACTTTATCATAACTGACTTCGCGATGCATTGATACCAAGACAGCTACCTTGGCATGTTGGCTTACTGAGAAATTACTTTAACAGACTTTCAAGATTTTGTGTATAGCTTTGGAGTGGGCTTACACCTTTGGTATTAACAGAATCTCCACCGACTGTTCCAGTCAAAGAATTTATATATGGTTGAATAAAATAAAAAGCTCCTACAGAAAGCCCGATAATAAGAAACCAGTATATACTCTTCACTATCAAACTAAATCTATTTGAACGATGAATCTTCTTCAAAAGAGTGTTGTTCTCTTCTGCTAAGGCGTATGTCTTTTCAAGCAAAGATCTCTCTTCTGGATTCATAATATGAGTATATCAGAATACGAGGAAAAATAAAGTCAGATTGGCCCAGATTAGTGCAACTATTCAGGATCATGCAAAGTCTCAGAAGCTAGTTCCACACTATTTCCGCTTGGGTCTCGAAAATAAACAGACTCATCTCTCTTATCCCAAGTAACTTTTTTCTCAACGGCGATATAAGATAAATTAGTTTTTATTATGCTTCCTGTTCGATAACAAATTCGTTTCCGTCTAAATCTGATATAACTGAGTTGTACCAACCCCATGGTTGTTTGGCTGGTTCTTCTATAATCTTACCGCCCTCTTGGAGAACAATCTTTAAAAACGCATTTAGATTATCCGTCTGAAAAGTTACACTTTTGCGACCACCAACATTCTTTTTTCCCCAATCAGCGTGGCGATATGTTTCATCTTCTTCTATGTTAAATTCTACATCTCCCATCATTGCTGAAGCAAATGGTGGGCGGAATTCATCAAAAACAAAACCAAAGACTTTTTCGTAAAATGGTTTTGCTTTGGGAAGACTATTTACTCCTATAAGTATTGAAGATATTTTAATCATATTATTTATTTCTCGCCTCTTTAAGCACTTCCGCATACCAAGTGAGCTCTTTTACCATTGAAGCCAGCTTTCCTTTATATGAATCATCAAGAATTTTTCCATTTTCATCAAAAAGATTTTGAGCCACTGGAAATGGTATCGATGGTGATATGGGAACCATGCCAAGAGTAATGAGTGTAGGTAAAATAGCTTCTGCCATTCTCGAACCTCCCCATTTTCCGCTTGATACTCCGAGAATTGCCACGGGCTTTTTTGCATATTCTGTATCGAGAGAGTCAATAAGAATTTTTAATTCTCCTGGTATACCACGATTATATTCTGGACTAACAATAATTAAACCGTCTGCTCTCGCCATAATCTCTTGCCATGGTTTTGACGCTTCTGAATATTCTTCAGTTTTACCAAAAAGAAAATCTCGAACATCGACGAGTTGAGTTTCAAATTGATCAAGCTCTCGCACCTCCTTTAAGACATAGTGAGCCACCTTTTCAGACACTCTTCCCTCACGAGCTGTACCGAGAACGATTGGAATAAAAAGTTTTTTCATAGATTTATCAAAATAAGTGTGCCCCCATCAGGAATCGGACCTGAATCTATTCCTTAGGACGGAACTGTTCTATCCATTGAACTACAGGGGCCGAACAATTATGCAAGAGCTGCGGCTAGTTCTTCTTCATCGAAACCTACCATAATCTTCCCTTCAATATCAATCACAGGAACACCAAGCTGACCACTCTTATCAACCATAATCTTCCTCTGATCGAGATCAGAAGCCACATTGTGTTCAGTATAGGCTACATTGTGAGCTTTAAAATACTCCTTTGCTAATCCACAATAATGACACGTTGGTGTTGAATATATAATTACATTTTTCATAAGCTTATTCTATCACAATTACTGCGGCCAATGGAAGACTTTATAAAAAAGTCCATGCTCAGGCGTTGTGGTAGAAGTTTCTGATGTCACGGTCGCTTGATTATCAACAATTACTACCACTTTTTCTCCATCCCTTATCGCTCGAAACTTTGTACGTATTTCATCTTCAACTCCTTGATCTGTTTTTAAATAATCTATCGAAGAAGCTAGATTTTTCTGTCTCTGATTTAATTTTTCTAATTCAGTCTTCTCTCGTTCGAGATTCTGAGCACTCAATTTATTTTTTTGATAAACACCCCAGACCCCTTTTATCAAAATAAAAAGAACAATACCCAATAGAATCAAAATAATCGGCGAATAGAGCATTTTTCGTATTCTCTTTTTCTTTTGAAATTCGAGCATTGAAATATTACGCTATATAGTATACTATATTTCCACTATGTTATTTAACCAAAACACAAAGAAAGCTCTACGAGTCGTTATGATTATTGTTGGAGTATTGATTATTATCAGTATGGTTCTTCTTTACCTTCCCAACTTTCGTTAATCGGTCCTCATCATCTTAATAAAAACATCTTGTGGGATAGTAACATTTCCTCTTCCGAGCTCTTTCATCTTTTTCTTTCCTTCCTTTTGCTTTTCCCACAGTTTCATCTTTCGTGTTCTGTCTCCACCATACATATGTTGCGTCACGTTTTTCTGCATACCAGTGAGAGTTTCTGAGGCAATGATTCTTCCTTGCGCCTTTCCTTGGATTTTTACGGTAAACATTTGTCGTGGCAAAGCTTTATGAAGTTTTTCTACAGAAGCCTTTGCTTCTTCTTCCAATCGTCGTCGAGCAACAACACGAGTAAAAGCAATAACAGGTTCATCCGCAACCAAAATATCAAGTCGAGCAACATCAGCTTCTCTCATTTCAGCAATCTCATATGAAATAGAAGCGAATCCAGAAGAAATACTTTTTATTTCATCAAAGAAATTTCTCATAAGCTCACGCAGTGGCATGACGAGGGTTATAGAATTTCGATTATTTCCGAAATTGTCTGTTGAAGAAACTTCCCCTTCATGATTAAAAACACTTTGCATAATAACACCGAGATAATCTGGCGGTGTGATTATTTTCATTTTTACGAGTGGCTCAAAAACCTGCTTGACTTCATGGTCATCTGGAAAAAGGGCTGGGGAATAGACTGTCACTGTCTTTCCATTTTTAAGTTCTACATTGTAGGTAATACTTGGAATAGTGACGACGAGATTTAGATTGAATTCACGTCGAAGTCTCTCAGTAATGATTTCCAAGTGAAGCATTCCAAGAAATCCGCAACGAAATCCTCTTCCTAACGTTGAGGACTCTTCTTCGTGAGTAAATGAAGAATCAGAAAGCCTCAAACGTCCCAGAGCCATTCTAAGTTCATTAAAATTATCTTGGCTTTCAGGATAAATAGAGGCCCACACAACAGGCCGAGGTGTCATATAACCATGAAGTGGCGCTGTGAGATCTCGCACAGAAGCAACCGTATCTCCCACAGAAGCAATCCCTGGCTGCTTAATACCGGTCACAATATATCCAATCTCACCTGCACTCAAACTGTCTGTTGGTGTATCATCTGGCGCAAAGATT
>JANXRK010000015.1 GCA_025353045.1 Candidatus Tayloriibacteriota bacterium | reverse complement strand
TCAAGATTTGATCGCTATAGGTTCAAATAATACGCTCGACGCTCCAAGTATGCTCATCGAGTATGGATATATTTATGAACCACAGTTTGCTGACAGTTCAGTTAGGGATTCAACACTGAAAGATTTGGCTTTTCAAACATTCTTGGGAGTGCAGGATTTCTTTGGGGCACGTACCGACGCATCTTTGGCCTATGATACTTTGATGCTGCCATATTCTTGGAATCAGACAATCGATAAAAATAGTACTGATAAAAATGGAGTACTTGCTCTACAATCAGCGCTTACCATTGAAGGTCTCTATCCACCAAGTGATAAAAGTAAAAACGACTGTCCAAGATCAGGGAAGTTTGGACCATGTACTCTGAGCGCTTTAAGTAATTTTCAAAATAAATACGGAATAAAGAATGAAAAAGATACTGTTGGTGAGCAGACTCAAAAGATTTTAAACAATAGTTATTCAGCGCAGCTTCGCTAATTCTTCTCGAACGATTTGTGCATCACTCCAAGATGTTTTCTTGCCTCGCGGACCCATAAGAAAAGCATCTGTGCCTTTTCCTGTGATGAGAACATTATCCCCAGGCTGAGCCATTTTGAGAGCTGTAGCGATAGCTTGTCGGCGATCAACAATGATCTGGGACTTCGTCTTTGTAATTCCTTCAGATATTTGGTTAGCGATCTCTGCTGGATCTTCATCGTACGCATCATCGTCAGTTAAAATAATCTCTTGGCAGTATGTATCAGCGATAGAACCCATTTCTTTTCTTTTCCATGTATCACGTCCACCGCCAGTAGCACCAAAGACGCAGATATTTTTTGAGCCGTTTTGTGTTTTGAAAACTTGATAAAACTTTTCCATAGAATCTGCTGTATGAGCATAGTCGACAACTACTTTGAAATTTTGACCTGCTTCGATAAATTCCACTCGTCCAGGAATATTTTTGAAATTTGAAATAGCCTTTCGAATTATTTTTTCATCAATTCCTAAAATTTTGCAAAGTTCAAAAGCTGCAGCGGTATTGTATTTATTAAAGTCACCGAGTAAGGGAGTCTCTATATCAGGGTGAATAGTGAAAGTCTTTTTAATATCTGCATCAAATGCCAAAAAATTTTCTGATTCTTTATCATCAGCATTTACGACGAGGATTCGAGGTCGCTTTGAAGATTTTGAAAGACTTTCAGTCAGTCTCAACTTTGAATTTCTATAATTTTCATATGAGCCATGGGCTTCGATGTGTTCTGGAGAAAGATTAGTAAAAACGAGGGCATCGAGATCAATACATTTGTGACGATAATTTAAGACTCCTTGCGACGTCATTTCCATAACGACATAGTCACATTTCTCATCGACTGCATTTTTCAAAAAGCGCTGAATGAAAAAACGTCCTGGCATCGACATTTTAAATTTATTTTGTCTTGAATCATTTCCAACTTTATATCGGATAGTATTTGAAACGGCAGTTTTGAAACCAGCTTCTTCGAGAATAGCGTTTATGATTTCTGTTGTTGTGCTTTTGCCTTTAGTTCCTGTAACGCCAATAACTTTTATTTTTTTAGCTGGGAAACCATACACTATTGCAGAAAATATTGCCATTACATAGTGATATGTAGGTTGAAAAAAAGCGTAGAGTGATTTTGGAATAAGTTTTTCTATTGTGCGTAGTATTTGATCAAGCATTATTTTTCTAATTATTTCCTAAAATCTTCAACGCTTCTCGCACTTTCTCATTTGTCTTTGTAATAGTTTTTGAAACTTCTTTCAAAGCTTCACGAGCTTCATTTTGACTATATCCGAGAGCTTTGAGGGCTTCGAGAGCGTCAGTATCTGTCTTGAGGGCAGTTTTTGATTCTTCACTGTGATTTACTTTATCAATCTTATCTTTCAATTCCATCACGATCTTTTCCGCTACCTTTTTTCCAATTCCTGACATCTTTGTAATATGAGAAGTATCTCCAGTTTGTATCGCAGTCTCCAAAGCTTGAACAGAAGCAGCGTTCAATATTCCTAATGCAGTTTTTGGACCGATTCCAGAAATAGTTATAAGAAGTTCAAAAAAATCTAGTTCTGCAAGTGAGGTAAAACCATAGAGATCGAGGGCAGTTTCTCGTACAGCTAGATATGTCCAAAGGGTAATGGCCGCCTTTTCTTTGCCTAATTTAGACATAATATCGACGGTAGTAAATACCTTGTAACCTACGCCTTGCACGTTCAAGACAATGTATTTAGGATCTATATGAACCAATGTGCCAGTAAGTCGAGATATCATGTCACTATAGTAGCCTAATCCTTGTATTTTTTAAAGGTATATGTTAGTTTTGTTGTACAAACACATATGGCAATTACTTCATCAGCAAAGAAAGCACTACGAGCAAGCGCAAAGAAGCGAGTTTTTAACTTGCGAACAAAGGCTGCAATCGACACTCCTCTCAAGCAGTTTCGAAAGCTCGTTCTAGAAAAGAAACTAAAAGAAGCAAAGGCACTTATTCCGACTATCTACCAAGCACTCGACAAGGCAGCAAAGAAGAATTTCATTAAGAAAAACACAGCGTCACGATACAAATCTCGAGTGATGGCAGCAGCAAAGAAGTTGGGATAGTTGACTCAGACAGGGAAGGCGAGTATATTGAAGGTCTCAAGCTTCTGCAAGGGGACTTCAAGAACAACCTCCTAGCGGCTCGTTGGGTTTAAGTCTGCGCTCGCCGCACCGTTTCTACCCCTTCAGCTTGACGGCCACTTCCTCC
>JANXRK010000071.1 GCA_025353045.1 Candidatus Tayloriibacteriota bacterium | reverse complement strand
GCATAAACGCCCGCCGCAACGCCTGCAGGACCACCACCGATGATAATTAGGTCGTATGTCATTGGGGAAAGTATAACACATCTAAAACCGTCTTTAGTAATATGCAATAAAAGTCGTTAGGGCATTAGTCCACACAAGTGTCTGGGCAAATCATTTGTCTGATTTGACGCTGGTGGCCATAAATGATACTGCCACCCTGTCAGGGGCGCAACAAGCCACGGTCGGCCGTTTCATCAGTGGTTGTCGGTCGGATAATATCCGTGCTGACTTCCTTGTGTTGGCGACATACATCAACACTTGCAAATAGTGGTACTCCACTCCGAGAAGGCGGAAATCCTTCGCATAAAACGCTGCTGGCTCATCCTGGCTTGATGGGAAATTAGCTTTGTCACAAGAGGGTGCCTTTAGGGCAAAGGGTGCCAGCTTTGGAATTGATTCCTTTAATTTTACTACTTTCTTTGGTGGTAATACCGAAGATTGGGCGCCAACAAAAGATGAAAAAGTGCACTTCTCGGAGTTTAAGATTTCAAGTGAATAAAATTACTTCAACTTAGAACGTCGTAGAAAAGCTGGCACTGCTCCCCAATCATCATCGTCACTCTGGACTTCGTTTTTGAGATCTCGCTTATCCTCTACCACTTTCTCAACAATTTTTGCACTTGGCATCTGTACTGAGGGATTTGTTCCAAACATTCGACTTCGCATTGTCGGGGCAACATCTTCTTTTGGTTTTATTTCTGGCGCTGTAAAGGTTTCAGTTGCAGGGCTTTTTGCTTGAGCTTCGGCATTTGAAAGGAGTCCTTCGGGGAAGCCTGCTGCGATAACGGTTACTTTAACTTCACCTTTCTTTAACTTATCATCTCGTACTGTACCGAAAATAACTTTAGCGTTTGGATCAACTGATTCTGTAATGATTTTTGCGGCGTCTTGGATTTCAAACATCGTTAAGTCTTCACCGCCGGCGATAGAGAAGAGAACTCCACGCGCACCGTTGATTGATACGTCGAGAAGTGGAGAATTGATGGCTCGCTTTGCTGCCTCGATAGCGCGGTTTTCACCCATAGCAGAACCAATACCCATAAGTGCAGATCCAGCACTTTCCATAACTGTTCTAATATCTGCGAAGTCGATGTTGATGAGTCCAGGAGTTGTAATCAAATCTGAGATACCTTCAACTGCTTGGCGAAGGATTTCATCACAAATTGAAAAAGCGTTTTTGACTGTCGTATTTTTATCAATTGTAGAGAGGAGTCGATCGTTTGGAATAACAATAATAGCATCAACTTCTTTTCTAAGTTCTTCGAGACCAGTTTCTGCAATTTTAGATCGAGCTTGTCCTTCAAAGAAGAACGGCTTTGTGACTACGGCTACTGTGAGTGCACCGAGCTCTTTTGCCGTACGAGCAACGATAGGACTGGCACCAGTTCCAGTCCCTCCTCCGAGACCGCAAGCTACAAAGACCATGTCAGAACCCTTGAGAGCATCTTGAACATCTTCTTTTGTTTCTTCGAGAGCACGCTTTCCCATCTCAGGATTCATTCCTGTCCCCAAACCTCGAGTGAGATTTTTACCAATATGGATTCTTTTTTTGGCCAAAGAGTGATGTAAATCCTGGGCGTCTGTGTTTATAGAAATGAAATCAACCCCTTTAACCTTCGAGTTAATCATGTGGTTTACCGCATTCTTTCCGGATCCTCCGACTCCGATGACTTTAATACGGGCAAAAGCTTCAATTTCAGGGGTGATATTCGGCATAGCCTCATCTTATCAAATTGTTTAGAGAAGTCAAAAGATTTTATTATGGCAAAAACTGCTTGAGCCAAGCAACAAGGGTTTTCTTTGAATTTGCGAAAATACGTGATGAAGTATCGATCGGAACATCAGGATCTGCATGCATTCCAAGGATACAGAGACCATAGGCTACAGCCCATGCACTGTCCCTTAATCCTTGTTTTTCTGGAAGGCCGAGACTAATAGCACCAATGCGTGATGGAAGTCGCAGAGAATTTTTAGCCATTTCTTCTATACCTGAAAGGCCAGATCCACCACCAGTTAAAATAATTCCAGCAGGCAAGAGTCCATTTCTTCCAATTTTTTTTAAATGAGCTTCGATAAGTTCAAAGATATCTGAAAGTCTAGCAGAAATAATTTCTTCAAGTTTCTTTCGTGGATACGAGGCACCCGTGATAGCACCGATCTTGATCTGTTCGGCTTCCTCGAGTGGAACTTTGAGTCCAAGGGCGATGTCATTTGTAATGTCTGTTGAACCAATTGGAAATACTTCTAAAGAAACAGGAATATTGTTTTCAAAGACGGCAATGGAAACTGTTTCTGCGCCAATATTTGCAAGAACACAGCCTGCAACTTTTTGAGACTTTGTAAGTGTCACTAAACTAGCTGCAATTGGTGAAGCCATAACGTCTTGGACACTGATGCCAGCTTCTTCTACAGCTTCAATAATATCATTGAGATGATGTTCTAAACAGGTAATATACAGAGTCTTAATTTCAAATTTATTCCCACGCATTCCTTCAGGTTTTCCGAGGACTACTTTTCCATCGACTTTGTATTGAACAGGAATACTGTGAATTATTTTTTTATTTAAAGATGCAGCTGCGGGAATATCTTTTTCGCATTGTTCTTGGACCTTTTTTATATCCAAAGCGGTGATCTCTGAATCAGCACGTGAAATAATCACGGAACTTGTTGAAGAAACTCCTCCCAAACCGATACCTCCAATTGAAATAAATGCCTTTCGGACTTTTACATCTGCCTTTTTTTCTGCTTGAGAAACGGCTTGGCGAATACTTGAAACAACATCAGCAATATTTAAAATGTAACCATGTCGTAAGCCTCTTGATTCGGCGATTCCGACAGCAAGAATTTTAGGCTGATTATTTTTTTCAGTCCTTTTTCCATCACCATCAGTAATAACAACCTTAACGTGGTGTGTTCCTATATCGATACCAGTAATAATTGATCGTGACATTTGAGCAGAGCCTCAAATGCCGAACTGTTTTCGGAAACGAGCCTCTATGTTCTCCATTGTACTACCATGATCGAATCCTTTCAAATGCACTAAACCGTGGATAAATAAAAATGCGAAGAAGTTTTCGTAACTTCGATCGAATTTCTTTGCTTCGAGTTTTGTCATCTCAGGATTGATATACATTTCTCCAAAACTATTAGATAAAGGGAAGCTCAAAATGTCTGTCGGTTCATTTATTTCACGAAATTCTTTATTGAGAGCTTTGATTCCTTGTTTATTGATGATAATGACTGAGAGTTCGTATTTTTTGCCTAAAACAGCTTCCTTCATTTTGGCAAAATCAAAAACCGGCAACTTGGCTTTCGTTGTATTTGTTATATGGAAATTGGGAGACGACATTATTTAGAGAAACGAGATGTCTTTTCTTGCATCTTACCAAGCTTGATGAGCTCTTGAATTTCTGACTTTCGCTTGAGAGATTTCAATGTTTTCATCTTTGTCTTATAAGAAGAAAGAACTCGTTGGTTATATCGAAGACTTCGCACTCGAGGGAGTATGCCTGAGCCTTGGACCTTCTTTGTAAAACGACGAATAATACCAATAGCGTTTTCGGTTCCGTTTCGAGTGATTTCTACATTTATTGCCATAGGTTGTCTATATTACTATAAAGGCCGTTACTTTTCAAGTCTCTTCATATATTTAGGCAAGTCAGCTATATTTACGATTTCTTGAGCATGTGTATCGTTATCTCGGACGATAATGGTCTTTTCTACGGCTTCTTTTTTTCCCATAATAAGTGCATAGGGAATATGGAACTTTTCTACAGCAGAAACTTGAGCCCCAAGTCGGTCTCTGGCCAAAGAAAGGAAAAGAGGAATCTTTTCGTTTCGTAGTTTTTCAATAATCCCAAGACTGAGAAGTTTTGATTCAAATCCGAGCTGCACAAACGAAGCAAAAGGGCGCTTTGTTTTCTTAATATCTTTTCGAAGATCAGTTTTATTGTTTTTTACAAGAATTGAAATACCAACGCCGTGAATTTCTTTTTTGAAACCAATCTTTTTCGAAAGTCCGTCATATCGAACACCGATTGCCAGAATTTTTTGTTCTTTTGCTTTTGAATCAGCGTTGTGGATAGCAAAAATAGTTTCTGTGCAATATTTTTTATTTCCAATGAGATTGTTGTTGATTTTATAAGGAATGCCGAGAGCTTCGAGATACTCTAGGACTTCTTGGAAGTGATTTCGACTTGATTCTGAAAGAAAATCCATTGAAATTGGTGCACTATCATTTAATTTCTTACATTTATCATTTTGACAACCTAAAAGTTCAAAAGGATCTTTTTTTAAAAGTTGTCGACATTCTGCATGCATATCGTTTACATGTTTTCGATAGTAATTTCCGAGGTCTCGCGTAAATCGATTGATAGAATCTTTATCTCCAATACTATTTATCTCGACACAAATATTTTCAAAGCCTTCTTCTTTCAAAATAGCCCGAGTCGTTTGGATCAAAAGAGCTTCAGCGATACTTTTTGAACCTCCCATGATTTCGAGATCACAATATCGATTGAAATGACTCGGACCTTTTTTTAGAGCTCCCTTAAAAGGTTCTTTAAAATAGAACATAATCGGCTGGGGAAGATTTTGCATTTCACTTTCTGCGTACATTCGCAAAAGAGCGATTTTTTCCTCAACGTGAAGGGGAAGTTTATTTTTTGCATCGTCTTCATCATCGATAAAATCTCCTTCAAGAAGGTTTTTGGCATGGTCGAGATCCGCTTTCTTGATTTCCGGACTTCTATGTGGTACGAATCCGTAATAGACGGGAATTTCTCCTATTTTATCGAGATGTTCGTAAGGAGTAAATTTCTGCTCATTCGATTTTTTCATTTGTTTTGCCATATTATTCTTTTCCAGGGAAAACGGAAATTTTGGTAAATGGAAGAAGGCGAATGAATGGACGTCCTACGATATATTTTTTATCAACTGGTCCCCAAATTCTAGAATCAGAACTCTGAGAGCGATTGTCACCCATAACAAAGTATTCTGTCTGGCCTAAAGTGATTTTGAAATTTTCAGTTGTCTCATGACCAGCCTCAATATACGGAGCGGGAATAGAGATTCCATTTGGATTTTCTTTATTTATAATGGTGATCTTGCCTTCAGTCACAGAAACAGTCTCACCAGGAAGTCCGATCAATCTTTTTATGTAAAAAGTTTTAGGATCGCGAGGATATCGAAAAATAACGACATCATTTCTCTTTGGATCTTCGAATCTATAGCTGATGCGATCAACAAGAAGATATTGACCGGTTGCAAACGTTGGATTCATCGATGGACCTTCGACAATAAATGGTTCTGCGATGTAAATTCGAAGAGGGACGACGACAATAAAAGCAATTATGGTAAATTTTACAATTTCCTTAAAAAAATTTTCTTTAGGTCCTATTTTTTTTTGAATTTCAGGATTCATTTAGTTAATTGTACAGGTTCAAGTCGTTTGACACAAGATTTTCAACTGTGGCATACTATACAACAATACTTATATGGCATACATAATCGTTGGTTTAGGAAATCCAGGAGAAAAATATCAAAATAGTCGACATAATGCAGGTAGAATGTTGCTGTACTATCTTGCTGATGGTGAATTTTCTTTGGATAAAAAAATAAATGCACTCGTGAGCGACATAAAAGTTGGAAAAGAGAAGGTAAAGCTTGTGGCGCCTGAAACGTTTATGAACAATTCAGGAAAATCTGTCGCGGGTTTGGTGAAGAGTGTAAAAGTAGCGGAAAAATTGATCGTTATCTATGACGATTTCAATTTCCCAATGGGCAAAATAAAAATTTCTTATAATCGAAGTTCTGGAGGACATAATGGACTCGAATCAATCATTAAAGCAGTTAAAACTGAAGCTTTTGTTCGTATTAGAATCGGAGTAGCTCCAGAAAATGCAAAAGGAGAAGCAAAAGTTCCGCATGGAGACGATAAGATTGAGAAATTTATCCTTGGTGACTTTAAGGCTGATGAAATAAAAGAAATGGCGAAGATGGGTAAAAAATTACCAGAGATTGTTGAGACGATCGTCAAAGAAGGAAAGGAAAAAGCAATGAGTGTTTATAATGCAAATTAGATAAGATTTTGAATGAAAATTTTAAAAGCCCGAAGTCCCTTTTTCTGTGGTTCGTAAAATTTATATCATATATTATATAAAAGAAGCCAAAAATATATCATATAACGCATATATTATTATTCCTGAGTAAAAACAAAAACTGAGGTCTAGTGTGTAGTTTTTTTGCATTAAATTCTATTTAGTATTTCTCAATTCTATAAGATTTAAGTTGTAAAGAAAAAGACCCAACTTTCGTTGAGTCCTTTTCTTATAATTGTGCTCGATTACCGAATCTCACTACTAAATTTTTGCTCAACTATTTCTTCTCTCCAACAAATGACAATGCCATTTTTTGTTCCTTTACATCGAAGAGGGTAATCTTGAATTTGTATGAGTTTCCAAGTGCAAGAGACTTTCGTAGTTTTTCTTCTGAACCGAATTCTGAAATGTGGACGAGGCCAGCGATTCCTTCTTCGATAGAGGCCAAAGCTCCGTGCTTATTGAACTTGATAACAACTCCTTCAACTTCTTGATCCTTCTTATATTTTTTTGAAGCTTCAACCCAAGGATTTTCCTTAAGTGCCTTAAGAGAAAGTGAAACCTTTCCTTCTTTGATTTCGATAACCTTAACTTTGATCTTTTGACCGATCTTAAAGAGTGCTCGTGGATCTTCAACAAGTGACCAATCGATTTCAGAGATATGAACCAAACCTTCGAGTCCATCCTCTAACTTCACAAACACACCAAAGTCAACAACACCAGTAACTGTTCCGTCGATAACGTCATTCACTTTGTATTTTCCAACAATCTTTTCTTTATCTTTTGTTTCCGGAGTCTTTTCAGAGAAGATAAGTTTACCTTCCTTTGGAATTGCAGAAATAATAGATACAGAAATCTTTGTTCCGACGAGCTTCTTCAGTTCTTCCAAGATCTTATCCTTATCACCGTCAGCTACTCGAGGATAGTGTTCAGTCTTAAGTTGAGATGCAGGAAGGAATCCTGAAATGCCTTGCCATTGGATGATAAGTCCACCCTTGTTTGCTTCGATGATAGGGAGTTCAAGAGTTGTTTTATTGTTGATAGCAGTTTCAGCTTCAGACCAAATGAGTGCTTGTCGAGCTTCCTTGAGAGAGAGTTCAATATAACCATCTTTGTTATCAGTTTCAACAACCTTGGCAGCTACAACGTCACCAATGTTTATTTTCTTGATGATATCTCGTGCTGTAAGATATTCACGACCGAAAATGATACCAGTTCCAAAAGGAGCTAGATCAATATACACAGCTGATTTCTCAATGTTAATAACTGGACCTTCAACCAAGTCTCCAACGATGGGTGGATTGGCTGATTCGTTTATCAGTCTATCCATCATAGTATCTGTTTTTACTACCACTTCCTTTTTTACCTTCTTTACTTTCGTTACCTTCTCTTCAGTTTTTTTAATCATATAAATAACGTGATCCGCTTTTTAACTAGTAATAATAATTTTGCGGGTTTAGCACGTCCGGCTAGTAATATAACTACATAGGCGAACGGGGATACTATAGTATAAAAAGGGCGGAATGGCAAGAGAATGCCACGATTAGTATAAGCGGATGGGTTACACTTCCAATTTGGCTTAAGGCTACTGAAAATATGATGGAGTAGTTTTATCGGTCAAAATACTTCATAATACGCTTCTCTGAGTTTTGATTCGATAGAATCAGTATAACATATAAGTTATATTTTTTATGGTATCTAAGTAACTTTAATAACTTATATGTTATAGCTATTTCAGAAACATAAAACTCGTATAATCCATTTCCTGCTAAATTTCATTTAGAATTTTTTTTATAGTTTGTTCGGTTGATCCCTCTGTATTTACTACTGTTGCTCCTTCATCTATTAAATCTTTTTCAAATTCTTCATACCAACCTAAAACTTGTTGTTGAACACTTGGATCTTTGCCAAAAGCGTTATCTTGCCTTTCAGTTAGTCTTTTAATAAAAGTTTTTGATTTGCACTGTAATAAAATTACCTTATCGAATAGATGCATAAATTCTTTTTGGTTTGATGTAACTCCAAAAACTAAAGTAGTTTCTTCGCTTGAATTTAAAAGTTTCTCCAGAAGTGTAATGTTACACACCCAATCGTGTTGATCAACAAATTTATCGTCCAATGTTACTTCACGGTTTATTTTTTGCTTTGTTGTTTTATCTATCCAAAAACATAGTTCTGGATATTCATCAAGACTAATTGTATAAATTCATTTTTCTGAAATGTGTTTTGAGAGGGTTGTTTTTCCTGTACCTGAGACACCAGTAATAAAGATTTTTTTCATTTCTCAATAATATCATTTATTTCCCCCAAACCCCCACCCAAAAGTTTCTCTTATACTTCTGTCCATCAAATAACGTATAGTGTGTTTCTTTCTCTATATATAGAAGTTCACCAATATTTTTGTATGTTTCAAGTAAATCCTCCTTACTAAAAACTCTCTCAGTCAAACCGAATCCCGGCATTATATAGGTATCTTTTTCTTTGCCTGGATTTGTCTTAAGTAAATTCTGTGCGTTTTTATCGCCATCCTTACAAAGCGCTCGGAGAAAAAAGTAACCGCCAGGCCTCATGACTCGCTCGATTTCTTTTAAATAAACTTCGCGCTCCTTCTCTGATAGTGAATTTGAAGAAGTAACATCTAAGATGATATCAAAACTAGAATCTGATAATGGCCATTTTTCTCCGATATTATGTTTAAAAAAATTACCAGTGGGTGCATGCTTTAAGGCTGTTTCCGAAATATCCATTCCTGTAAGAGTTATATTTTCACCTTGTTCCGCTATATAAAGTGCATTTTTTCCATTTCCACAGCCTAAATCTAAAATATTTAAATTATCGAGCTCTAGCTTTTGCTCCTTACGCAAAAAACGGACAAAATCACGCACGCTTTGGACAGGTACGTTACTGAGGCTCACGAGTTGGGGATTCCGATACTCCTTCTCCCAAATATCTTCTTGCATAGCTTAACCTTACCACACCTTTCTGCTATACTACATGCACTATGATTATTACATATTACGGAGGCGAATTTTTCAAAGTTCAATTCGGAGATACGACTTTGGCTTTTAACCCTATTTCAAAAGATTCTAAATTAAAGCCGAGCCGATTTGGAGCTGATATTGTCCTTTCAACAACGCATCATGAAGATTTTAATGGTGTTGAACAGGTCAGTCATGGAGAAAAGAAACCTTTTGTCATTTCAGGACCTGGAGAATATGAAGTCAAAGAAGTCTTTATCAAAGGTCTTCCTTCAGAATCAAAGTATGGTGGCAAAGAATTGATCAATACTATATATACAGTATCTCTTGAGAATATGAACATTTGTTTTCTTGGGGCTATCAACACGCCAGAACTAAAGAGTGAGACGATCGAAGCTCTCGATGAAATCGATATTCTCTTCGTGCCGATCGGTGGCGACGGAGTTTTGGAGCCGGTGAAAGCTTATAAACTTGCTACATCACTTGAGCCAAAGATTATTATCCCGATGCATTATAGTGATGAAAATCTCAAAGTTTTTTTGAAAGAAGCAGGAGAGAATCCAAAGTCAGAAACAAAGCTTACTTTGAAACGAAAGGATTTGGAAGGAAAAGAAGGGGATATAATGTTGCTTGATTCAGTCGCGGAGTAATTTGTGTTAAAATAAAGCCATGTTAGAACATATCGAAAACATGCGAACAAAGCCAGAACATATAAGGCGGAGATACGCTTTTCTTGTTTCTTTTTCAGTAACTTCAGTTATTTTTTTGGGATGGATGGCGTCCTATGGTTTGAAATCATCTCCCGTTATCACCGATGCAAATGGTGATTCAACACAAAAAGTAGAAGCTCCACTTTCCTCTATGACCGCTTCAGTTTTTAATGCTTTTGGAGATATTAAGGGAATGATCTTTGGATCAAATAAAACCGAGTATTCTGCGGGATTAGAAGTGACAGCGGGGAAGAGGTAGAAGGTTGACAGACAAGCTGTATACAAGACAAACCCTCCACATTTTGCTATAATCTTTTTTACTATGGCCAAAAAAGCACCTGAAATTTCTACAGAACCCGCACTTCGAGATCCTTCGCTCGGAATCGTTGCCCGCAACATCACCACAGAAATGCGAGAGTCATATCTCGACTATGCCATGTCAGTTATTACTGCTCGCGCACTTCCTGATGTTCGAGACGGTTTAAAACCTGTGCATCGAAGAATCCTTTATGCAATGCATGAAAAAGGACTTACATCTTCTGCAAAGTTTCGAAAGTCAGCTGTGGTAGTAGGAGACGTACTTGGAAACTATCATCCTCACG
>JANXRK010000032.1 GCA_025353045.1 Candidatus Tayloriibacteriota bacterium | reverse complement strand
ACCCATATAGATACATCGAATTCCTGTATCAAAAGGAATTTTGGCAACACTTCTCTCCAATGCAGCAATTCTTTCTTGCTCACCTTTTGTCGGATTAGGGAATTTATTTGTTGTATCTCCTGCTGGTAATGCCGCCTTTCGAATCTTTTCGATCTCCTTCTTTGCAGAATCTTTCCAAAGATCTGTTTTTCCAAACCATGTGCCGTCTTTCGGACTCTCAGCTTTATGAGCGCGAATAATGATCTGCAACCAGCACTGTTGATTTGGGCCAATTGACCCCATGTACTCAATAATGGTATTGATTGGATCAATTTTATTTTCCTCTTCAACATTTTCTTTTTCTATACCGTAATCTACATAGGTTTTAATCGGAAAAGGGTCTGGGCCAGTTAGAGAATAGTCCGTTACATACATATCCATTTCTTTTGGTTCAAAATGTATAGATTTCGTATAGTCTGGCATTTCATGAATTTCAATATTTGGATACTGTGCATATAATCCACTTTCAATAAGCCCTCTAAACTTTTTCTGAGTATAAATATAAAACTTCACTGTTCCTTCGATCGAAACTATTTCCAAAGAAAAATGTGCTCGGACTTGTCCCTTCCAATTTTTGTCGATAAAAGTCGTCTCGCCTCCTGTTTGATACAAAGACATAAGAAATACTTCCATCGCTAGTGGAGATTTGAGTATTTCTTGAGGAAGTTTAATTTCTAAAAGTAACCACGGCTGTTCAGAGAGATATTTTGCTCGCACATATTGCATCCATGCTTCATACAGAATAAACATAAGCAAAAGTGGAAGCCATATAAATGAACTCGTTATGATGAAATTAAAACTAGCATTAATGATGACAATATATTCAGCTGATAGGAGCGGCAGTCTATTTAAGGCAAAGACGATTCCAACGACCAAGATAATGAGGCCAGGAATTAAAAGTGGTGAATAGATAACTAAAGACTCGAACGTCATCATATTTCACTATTGTACCATAACTTCTTTTGTTTATTCTGCTACTTTAACTTCTACTACGTCGTACTTACCATCTTTTGTTTTTCTAAAGTTCTTCTGATTCTGAAGATTGACCATGATAGTGTTTTCCTTAACGTATCGTTCCTTCATAACCTTGTCGATGATTTCTTCTTTTGTCAGAGGACCATTCTTTTCAAGAATATTTCGGATAACATCCTTTACTACTCCAGACATATAGCCCCACTCTCGAAGTGCATAAAGACCTCGTCCGACGAGCACAAATCGCTTGTCTTTTATGAGTTCATTGTGAGTTGTGGCAACGTGAGCTTTTTTCTTGAAAATTTGAGTTATTTGCTTAGCAACTTCTTTGAAGTGGATTGGAGATCCGTGCTTTCGGATAACAAGGAAAGCATAGTCTCGCATTCCCTTTGTCTTGATATTTGATGAACTTGAAACTCCCCATTCACCCATAGCGTTCTTGCCGAGTGATTTTGAAATAGACAACCATCGTCTGATGATTTCTTGGTTTTTATATTTTTCTGCAACGTTTTCCAAATGGCCAAGGAATTTATTTACAATTTCAGATTCAACCAAAAGATCATCGTCTGAAAGATTTGTGTAGAGCTTTCGAAGTGAATCCTCGACTTGTTTAGCCAATTCTTCATTGACATGCCATCTATGTTTGAATTCATCGTCCTCTTTTCTCTTTTTAAAAACATCTCCAATGACAAGTATAAAGTGAATGTGATTCTGTAATTCCTTATCCTTTGATGCATGACCAAGAAAATCTTCTTCAACAACGATTCCACCGAGAGTGTGGATCAAGTCTTCAAGTTCAGCAAAAGCAACTTTCTCAGACTTATATGCATCAGACTTTCTGATATTTGTAAGAGCATAATTTTCAATCTGGCGAACTCGTTCACGAGTTATACCATATAGTTTTCCTATTGCGTCAAGAGTCATCTTCTCAGTGTTTTTTCCAAGTCCGTATCTTTTTACGAGAACTTCACGTGCGCGGTCAGGTAATACTGAGAGGAGCTTCTTTGTTGTTTGTTTGGGTTTGAATTGGATGATGGCCATGCAATTTGTATTATTTGATAAGATTGATACTACATTACCCTTGATATGTTGTCAAATTATGGCTTATTCTATGACAATATTGATAATTCGATTTTTGATAACAATAACATTTTTAATGACTTTTCCGTCTGTCCATTTCTTGATTTCACTCATATTTAGAGCCATTTTCTGCACTTCTTTGTCAGGAGTATCCTTTGGGGTTGTCATATTCCCTCTGAGCTTACCATTTACCTGAATGGATATAGACACATTATTTTCAATTAGTCTATTTTGGTCAAATTGAGGCCAAGGAGCTGAGTGGACCGATCCTTTATTCTGGAGTACAGTCCATAATTCTTCGGTAACATGAGGTGCAAAAGGGGCTAAAAGTTGGATGATTATCTGATACTGCTCTTTCGATATCGTTTCTTCTTTATCAAATTCATTGAGAAGAATCATGATTGAACTGATAGCGGTATTAAATCTCATCTCTTCAATATCTTCGGAAACTTTCTTTATTGTTTTGTGAAGTGTTGTTTCAATCTTATTATTAACACTCACCTTTCCTATTTTTTCCTGTAGTTTCCAAATTCTTTCGATGAACCTTCTTGAGCCGGCGATGTTGTTCGTGTCCCAAGCAATCGGTTGATCAAACGGTCCCATAAACATTTCATAGACTCGTAAGGTATCTGCACCGACTACTTTTATAACATCATCTGGGTTCACTACATTTCCGACTGATTTAGACATTTTAGCCCCACCTTCTGCAAGGATCAATCCATGCGATGTTCTTTTCTTATATGGCTCGCTCGTTGGAACTAGGCCTAAATCAAAAAGGAATTTATGCCAGAAGCGTGAATACAATAAGTGTAGAGTTGTATGTTCCATTCCACCGTTATACCAATCCACAGGAGTCCAGTATTCAAGATTTTTCTTATCCGCAAAAGTTTTTTTGTTTTTTGGATCTGTATATCTTAAATAATACCAACTTGAACCAGCCCAGTTTGGCATAGTATCTGTCTCTCGTCTGGCTTTGCCCTTACAGTTTGGACATTTTGTATTGACCCATTTCTCAATCGAAGCTAAAGGAGACTCGCCTGTTTGACTTGGAGCATAGTTTTTAACTTTTGGAAGTTTGAGTGGTAATTCTTTTTCAGGTAACGGAACAATGCCACATTTTTCACAATGAACTACAGGAATTGGCTCACCCCAATAGCGTTGACGTGAGAAAACCCAGTCGCGTAGCTTGAACTTCGTAACCCATTTTCCACCGACAGATTCGGTGATTTCTTTTTTAACATCAATGCTTTCTTTTCTATCAAATGGGCCTGAACGAGTTAGGATACCTTCTCCAGTATATGCATAATCAT
Organism: Candidatus Tayloriibacteriota bacterium; assembly: GCA_025353045.1. Classification (GTDB taxonomy): domain Bacteria; phylum Patescibacteriota; class Minisyncoccia; order Phycocordibacterales; family PALSA-1337; genus CAIOGI01. Next base: position 14,604 of record JANXRK010000032.1, on the reverse strand, counting down.
TTTTAATTCGAGTAAGGATAAGTTCCATTTCATTATGAATCATATTGTCTTTTGTAATAGATGCAGCAGGAGTCCATACGAGATCATGAATTTCTTGCTCTTCACTTGCAACAACATCCTTTTCTTCGTCAATAAGATCAAAAAGAATATTATAAGTATGAGCAATGCGATTCACTCCTTTATGAGCAGCATAAAATTCTGATTGAGCTTCTCCAAGCATTTTTACAAGTTTTATATTTTTATAGCCAGTTTTTTCTCTGATCTCTCGAATTGCAGCAGCACCTGGATCTTCTCCGTTCTCTACTCCACCAATAACAAAGGTAATCCATGTTTGTTTTTTCCACTTTAGACAGAGATATGTATTATTTTTTGGATTTCGTACGACAGCAATAATTGCATGACGGTATACTACTTCTTTTCCTGGTTGATGCGGATTTTTATGATCAATAAGTCGAGGAATGATCACTTCTTTTCTCGGTAGACCATATTTCACTGCAAAATCAAAATCTCTTTCATCATGTGCTGGCACTGCCATCACTGCTCCTGTTCCATAGTCAGCTAAAACATAATCAGCAATCCACACCGGTATTTTTTCTTTTGTTGCGGGATTGATTGCCCAAACTCCTTTAAGCTCAATTCCTGTTTTTTCTGACTTGGCGTCAGTTCTTTCTATGTCTGTCTTTTCTTTTATCTTTGCAATATATACGTTTACTTCACTATCGTTTGTTCGATTTTTTACCCAAGGATGTTCAGGAGAAAGAACAATGTATGTTACACCGTAGATCGTATCGGGTCGTGTCGTAAATATTTTTATTTTTTCTTTACTTCCTTCTAATTCAAAATCAATCTCAGCTCCTTCGCTCTTTCCAATCCAATTCCTCTGTTGGATTTTTATCTTTTCCAAAAATTCAGTATCGTCGAGATCCTTATCAAGCCGTTCTGCGTATTTTGTAATGGCCATCATCCACTGCTCCTTCTCTCTTTTCTCTACTTTCGTACCGCAACGCTCACAGCAACCATTCACTACTTCTTCATTAGCAAGACCGATCAAATCTTTTGGACACCAATTGATCGTCATCTTCTTTTTATATGCCAGTCCCTTCTTTAGAAATTGTAAAAAAATCCACTGTGTCCATTTGTAGTATTTTGGATCTGTCGTATTTATTTCTCGAGACCAGTCAAAAGAAATACCAATAAGCTTTATTTGTCTACGGAAAGTATCTGAGTTTTGTTTTGTGATAATAGCAGGATGAATACCAGTTTTAATAGCGTAATTTTCAGCTGGTAGACCAAAAGCGTCCCAACCTATTGGATAGAGCACGTTATATCCTTCCATTCGGCGCTTACGAGCTATAATATCCATTCCAATATACGGACGAGGGTGTCCTACATGTAATCCTGCTCCTGATGGATATGGAAATTCTATGAGTGCATAAAACTTCTTTTTCTTTTTGTCTTCTTTGACCTTATTTGGCTTTTTAGACTCCCAGACTTTTTGCCACTTCTTTTCGATTTTAGTATGATCGTAGGGGTTCATATGTAAGAATCATCATATAACAAAAAGGCCCGGTCGTGAAGTACGACCGGAACCTTTCGCGAAATCTGAGTCGCTGCGAACTCAGTGATGGTGGGCCAGGTAGAGACAAACGTTGGCCCACGTGACCAAGAGACCAATCCACAAGAAATTGCCGATATAGGTGCCCATCTTCTCGTATTTCGGTCTCACCTGGAGGGGATAATCCTGAAACGATCGCCTCCGTCTTATTGAAGAGCTTCGATGCATATGACAATATAATGCCATAGATCAGTATAAAAGTAAATAGAAGCAAACTACACCTTAAACTCTATCACGTCCCCATCCTTCACGATATATTCCTTGCCTTCTGTTCGCAAAAGTCCTTTTTCTCGCGCATTTCCAAATGATCCTGCTTCCAAAAGTTTATCCCATTCGATAACTTCCGCTCGGATAAATTTATCTTGAAAATCTCCATGGATCGCTGTTCCTGCTTTTGGCGCCGACCATCCTTTTCCAATCGTCCACGCTCGAGTCTCTTTTTCTCCAGTTGTAAAATACATTATTAAATTCAAAAGTTCATAGCCCTTTTTTATCAAATCGTTGATACCATCGTCTTTTGCACCCAAACCTTCTCGCAATTCTTTTTTATCTTTATCTTCGATATCTTTCAACTCATGCTCAATACCGGCATCAACGACAACGTATCCTGCATTACCTTCTTTAAAAAAGTTCATCAATGCATTCCATCGCTCATCTTTTATTTCATCAAGATTTTTTCCTCCTGCTTTTTTATTTAAAACATACATAAAAGGTTTTGAGGTCAAAAGATGCATTGATTTTACAAAAGGAGCTTCAAATTCATCAGGAACAACTGTTGAAGCCAGCCTCCCAGCATCAAGCGCTACTTTTATCTTTTCCAAAAGGCCATGCTCAAGAATGGCTTCTTTCTTTCCTGTTTTAATTTCTCGTCCGAGATTTGAAAGTCTTTTTGTGACGGTTTGAAGATCTGCCAAAATGAGTTCAAGATTGATAACCTCAATATCCTTCAATGGATTTATTTTTCCATCAACGTGAATGATGTTGTCATCTTCAAAAATACGAACAACTTCTGCGATGGCATCTGTTTCTCGAATATTAGTTAGAAATTGGTTTCCTAGGCCTTCCCCATCTGATGCTCCTTTTACGAGACCTGCAATATCTACGAATTCTACGACCGCGGGAACAGTTTTTTGAGTCTTAGAAAAATCAGAGAGTTTCCAAAGTCTATCATCAGGCACAGCTACAACACCAACTGAAGGATCAATAGTTGCGAAAGGATAATTTGCAACCAGAACACTTTTTTTGGTCAAAGCGTTAAAGAGTGTTGATTTGCCAACGTTTGGTAGGCCGACGATGCCGATGGATAAAGACATGCAGAGAAATTTAACACAAAAATGAAAGAATGGCTATCAAAATTGACATGTCTATTATTTTATGTTAGTCTATTTTTTAGTATGCATTCAAAAATCAGTCTGACCGACCTGCGAATGATGCAGACGATCATGTTCGGCAGAAAAGTCTCGGTAAGAGAGATCAAGCCGCGTTTCTCTGAGTTTTTGGTAATCCTAGGTATTGACGAGGCCGATGCCACTGGAAATGTCTTGGTGCTGATCCGAGAGACGCTCGGATATCACACGGCGCGTCAGCGAGTCGAGGACCTCAATCTCCATGTTGGTGATCGTATTACCAGCTATGGACGGCCGGGACAAGTGACGAAAATCTGTTCCTTCGCAGAGTGGAAGTTGAAGAAGGCTCCCGTTCTGAATATCAAGATCGACAGTATGAAGAGAGCTCAGGCTGTCTCCCCTGGAAGAGGCCTCAATGCCTTGCAAAAGGTTGAGCAACTCTAATGGTGGTTTGTTCACCCGGTGAAGAAACCGCGACAAAGGTCGATACTTTCAAACACAACCGCCGGTGAATACGGCGGTTTCCCTTTTATTTCAACTACTTCCCCATCACTTGCTTTAATTCGTCTTGATGTGACTTCATGACCATCATCATTGCATCTTGCTGTGACATTCCTCCTTTTATTTTTTCTTGAGCCTCAGTCGCAATTTTCATAAAGAAATCTGGATTCTTTTCAATCATTGAAAAAATCTGCTCTTGCTGCTCAGCCGGAACATCTTTCATTTGTCGCTTTAACATTTGCTTCATTAAGAAATTTTGGAACATATATTTAAATTAATTTTGATAACTATATCACATCTTTCGCTCCATTTTTATAAATGGTTAAAGGTACAGAACTCCATTGAGAGATTATTGATGTAATGTATTTCCAAGCACAAAGAACTTCTTCGGTGCTGGTGAATAGTGTTTGGTCACCGATGATGGCATCATAAAGGACTCTTTCATAAGCATCTGGCAAAATGGCATGAGAAGGATTGTCACTATATTTGAATTTCAAAACCTTTGGTTCAACTTCCATGCCAAATCCAGGAGTCTTTACCCAAAAGCCGATTTTAATAAGTTCATCGGGCTGAATTCTAAAAGTTAAAACATTCTGCCTGTCCTCGTACGTCTTATCTTTCTTATCACTCTTAAAATATATATTTATTTCCGTTTTCTGTTCTGACATTTCCTTTCCGCTTTCTAGATAGAATGGAACATTTTTCCAACGAGGTGTATTTATGTGTGATTCGATTCTAAAGTACGTCTCTGTTTGTGTATGCTCCCTCACACCCTGTTCATGACGATATCCCTCATATTGTCCTCGCACAATTTTTGAAGAAATATTTTTAGGAGATATGGTCTGGAGATGGGCTAAAACCTCTGCTCTTTCTTTGCGAATAGATTCAGAATTCATTGATGATGGTGGCTCCATAGCTACAAGTGCAAGCATTTGTAACATATGGTTTTGACCGACATCTTTAAGTGCCCCAATTGCATCATAGAAATTCCCTCGACTGCCAACGCCAATCTTTTCATTGAGCTTAATATGCACCTTATCGATATAGTTTTTATTCCACAAAGGTTCAAAAAGAGAATTGGCAAAACGGAAGGTCAAAATATTCTGCAGAGCTTCTTTTGCTAGGTAGTGATCGATTCTAAATATTTGATCCTCTTTGAAGAGCTCTCCAAGCTTCTTGTCCAACTTTCGAGCAGTATCGATATCATTTCCAAAAGGCTTTTCAACAAGGATTCTCGTCCAACCTTCATCGTTACCACAAGGAATTGTTAGTCCTGAGTTGTGTAAATGAGTAAAAATCGATTCATAGAGTGATGGTGGAGTTGATAGATGAAAAAGCTTATTTGAACATTGACCAAATGTATCGTCGAGATTCTGCAATCTTTGAGCGAGTTGGGCATATGATTCTCCGCTATCAAAATTTCCCTGCTCATAGTACATATGGTCAATAAAGTGTTTGGTATCCTCTTCTTTGAAAGTCCCAGGTTTAATGTGCATATGACTACGAATATAGTTTCTAAACTCTTCTCTAGTAAATGGCCTACGAGAAAAACCGACTATGGCGAATTTTTGTGGTAATTCTTTTTTTACATATAAACTCAAAAGCGAAGGTAAGAGTTTTCTTCCTGCCAAATCGCCTGTTATTCCAAGTATGATAAAAATTGTAGGTATCACCGTATACAAACAGCCTACTTATTCTTGAATTTCTTTTCGTAAGCTGCTATTGCCTTCTTTATATGATCGTAGGCTTCTTGAGGACCGAGGAATTTCCCAACTTTGACGGTGTCTTTACCTGTTTGTGGAATCTTGTATGTTTCAAAGAAAGTAACGATATCCTTTTTTTCGTACGGAGCGAGTTGATCAACATGATCTATGTGCTCATATCGAGGATCCTTTTTATTAACACAAATGATCTTATAATCCTCCTCACCATTATCAATCATTTCCATGACACCGATCACTCTTCCTTTAACGAGAGTTCCCGGCATGATTTCATGAGAATTGAAGACGACTGCATCAAGAGGGTCATTATCACCATCATTCCACGTTGAGGGGACGTCACAATAGTTTATAGGATAATACATAGGACCAAAAAGTACTCGATCAAGTTCGAGAATTCCATAATTCTTGTTGTATTCATACTTATTTGAATCCCCCTTACTAATTTCGACGATAAGATTCAAAACTTCTGGAGCTTTATCCTGAGGAATTGTGTGAAAATGATTATTCATATAGGCCACATTCTAGCTGAATAAGACTAAACTTACAAGTTTAAAGTCACAAGGTCGGTCCTAGTACTTTCTAATCACACCTTTCACTACAGCAGAGATTTTCATCTCTTGTTTAGGATAAATAGCTTTATAGTTCTTATTTGCTGGTTGGAGAAAAACTACACTTCCCTTTTTTCGAAAATATTTCATAGTCCAACCGCCATCAACTTCAGCGATCACAATGTCTCCATCTTTTGGATTTTCTTTTCTTTCGACTACTACAAGATCACCCTCCTTAATACCCTCCTCAATCATAGAATCACCCTTAACTTCGAGAAGATAGGTTGCAGAACGGTCTTTGATAAGATAATTATCAAGATTCATGGTATCAAGCGTAGACTCATCAGCAATTGATGGCATACCGGCTTCTACTAGACCCAGAAGTCTCACTTCTTGGAAAAGATTATTAGGGATAAGTTTCCCCGATTCATCCTTGTTCATAATTCCTGCATCTATAAGTTTATTAATAAGCTTGTAAACTGAATTTTTAGACTTGAAACCAAGAAGAGTCATGATTTCAGCATAGCTTGGCATGCGCCTCTGTCGTTCGTAGAATGAAAATATTTTATTTTTATAATCTTCCATCATATATTAATTATAGAACAAAACTTGCAAACACATGAAGTGTCTTCTTGAACCAATTTGTCTTTGTGGTCTCATAGAAACCATAGAACTGTGATACAAGAAACTTATGTCGGCGAGCTTCTGCTTTGTAAGGCAAGCCTTTTATAATCTTCAGGTCAATATCCTTGTTTAACTTCTTGATCTCCTTTCTTAAATAATGTGCAGTTTGTAATTTACTCATATCTATAAAAATTAATATTTCTGATATGAATATAGTATAAGTGAACGAGCGTTCACCTGCAAATAAAAATGTTGATAACTTTAGAATTTCTAAGAATTTGGAGGCGTTGGCTTGTGCTCTTCGGGAAAAGCGATACTCATAATAACATCTTTAACATGAAGAGGTTGAGGAATTTGATAGAACATAAATCTCTCTTCGGTACCAGCTGTTTGGATAAAAAGATCTCCAAAACCAATAACAGTTTGGAATGTTCCCTCTGTTTTGATGTACACGTCTTGGATTCGAGACATATGAAGTTCTGAAACTGTTCGATTGAAAAAACCATGCTGAGTACTATCAAGAATTCGAGTATCAGTAATAATCCAAACATCAAGGGTATACATTGTCACTGTGTATGCAATCATAATCCAAGCAATAAGCGCCAAGACACTTACAACAAATAGATACACATAAAAGAAACCGTAAAAAATAATATAGTTAATAAAGACGATACTAACCACGATAGGCAAAATAAAGCCTAAGGAAATTCCGATTACTTTTATAAGAATAGTAAAAGGGTGGCGGCGCAAGAAAAGAACGATTCTTTCTCCCGGCTCTTGTCCTTGGAACGAATTTGGTGATTCTGTGAAAAGTGCAAAAAATGATTTCATTGTTTTTGTAATGTGCCGTTAATTGATTGAAGCGTTTGTTGAGTTAAAGCGCCAAAGTTTATAGTTGAAAAAAGAAAGACGCATGTAGAAAAAAGAACAAGTGAACCGAGCACAAAAAAAGCAGATAGTGTCTTAGGTAATGTACCAACACCGAATCGGACGAGGTGATAGAAGATAATAAAAACAAATATCCAGTATGACAGTACAATAATTAATACAAGACCAAGAAGGACGAGATTTATGTTTAGTGCAAGCATGTAAATGTGTACATCTATTATAACATCAAATAAATGATATACTAGGGATAGAAAGGAGGGCATATGAGCCTCATTCGGCATATGATTTGGCATAAGGAACCCAGCACCCTGAAGGAGAGTTTGCGTAGGTTTACTTTTGGATCGCAATGTCAGGTTTGGGACGGTCTATCGACCTCTAGGGGCGAACTTGCTGCTTTTGGAGTTGATGACGCTCCAGCGTCAAGAATTTGGATTGCCTGGATATGGAGGTGCCTGATTAAGCCAGCTAGCGACACTTTCACTGGTAATACATTTAACAAATGGGTTTTGGATAATCCAGAAGATCTTCGATCGAAGTTTTCCTACCCATATCGCGACTATTGTTTCCAACCTGAAAATAAAAAAGCAGGATGGATACTGAGAGCGAAGTTGAGGTTTACCTCAGGGCATGCCCTATTTGAACCGGGAAGTGAGAAGGTTGGCAAAGGTTACATCAGGTTTTACCTCCCGTCGGACCCCAGCAACATTCGCAAGCCGGAATGAAAGCACGCACCCGCAGCTCACGAAGCTGCGGGCTCGCTTTTTATATAAATTATTTTCCTTTAATCGTAAAACCGTATTCTTTCAGTAAAATTTCTTTATTATTCGCAATAATATAGTAGTCAGTATTATTTTTTGTTCGTACTGCAACTCCTTTCAATTCCCCATTTGTAATCTTTCCAACAATTCCCTCACCATAAGCAGTTCTCTGCCAATCTATTTCAAGAACATAGGGCTTAACATCAAAAGCATCATTTGAATGGCCGGTGTTAATATTTATTGTTTGAGTTGCGGGTTCAGATTTCGGAGCATCTTTTTTAGAATAAAAATAATAGACGATCACAAGTGAAATAATGGCAGTGACTGCTGTGAGTATTGGAATAATTAGTTTTTTTGGATGATCATTCATGAAGTTGTGGACTCGAGGAGATTCGAACTCCTGACCTTTCGCTTGCAAAGCGATTGCTCTACCAACTGAGCTACGAGCCCAAAGAAACATTACAAAATCGAGATGAAAGCCGTGGCACAGAAGTCTTTTTTCTGAAACATGTTGAAGAAAAAAGATCTTGTGAGCCAGCAAGGCTTTCGTCCGATTTTGTTGTAATGATTCTACCTTATTCCCCCCTTATTGCAAGTTGGATAATGTGATCAAGAAAGTGGGAAAGTGATGCGCCCACTGATTTTAAAGCCTTTGGAATAAGCGATTGTTCGGTCAGTCCAGGCAAGGTATTGGTTTCCAAAATAAAGATTCCTCGCTTGGGATGAATGATAAAGTCGGAACGAGAATAGTGCGACAATCCAAGGGCTTTATGTGCTGCTATCGCTAATGATTCTATTTCCCGCTTCTCAGATTCTGTGAAATTTCCAGGCACAATTTCATCTGATTTTCCTTGATACTTCGCTTCATAATCAAAAAAACGGCCTTCGTGAGGACGGATCTCAATCGGAGGTAAAGCATAAAATTCTTGATCTCTAAAATTGTCGATAACACCGCATGTCGCCTCTTTTCCTTTTATAAATTCTTCGACGAGAACAGTATTACTATGCTCATATGCGTCCCTAACTGCCTTGTCGAATTCAGAAAGACTCTTAACAATACTTATCCCAACCGATGATCCGCTCGAGACTGGTTTAATAATAAATGGAAATGGGAAAATGCTTAAAACTTTATGTGCTTCTTTGCTAATATCCAATAATGACTCCAAAAGATATGATTGTGGTGTTTTTATTTTTTCTTTTTTATAAATTTCTTTAGACAGACCTTTATTCATCCCAATTGCAGAAGCAAATGAACCAGATCCAGTAAATGGTATACCGTGTGTTTCAAAAATGTGCTGGATTTTACCATCCTCGCCATAATTTCCATGCAATGCATTGAAAGCCACATCCAAATGCGTTAATGCTTCATGTGGAGTTATAGGAATACCATGCATATGCCAGTTTCCTGCACGGTCGATCAGTATATCTCTGAGCTCATATTTTTCTAAAGGTAAATTAGCAAGAACAGCCGCGCCAGTTTTTAGCGAAACACCATATTCATTACTCGGTCCACCACGTATCACTCCAACTCGAGTTTTATGCATGTGGATATTATACTAGACTTGGAGAATTACGCATATTGAGTATAATAAATTCATGAAGTATATCCTGTTTAACTCTATTGGTATTCTAGAAAAAGATTTGATAGGCACTGCCGTTGTCCATTCACTAAAACAAGCTTATCCACATGACTCTATAGTCGTTGTTTCAAATAATCCAGAAGTCTGGCTTCATAATCCAAATGTCTACAGGGTATATAAAGCCGGAAATACTCCATATTTTTATGATGACTATGTACATGAAAAAGATTCAGTGATTTTGTGGCAAGATCCATATAATACAGATGATTTTTTGCAAAAAAGGAATCACATAATAGAGATTTGGTGTGACCTTTGCAAGATTCCGTATAGAAAGACGAGACCACAATTATTTTTTACTCAAAGAGAACAGGAAGTTACAAAGAAGATGCTTGGACTAGATAAACCAACTCATCCACTATTTATAATCCAGACACATCATGAAAATTTTCCACAAATTCCATATATTTGGAATAGAGATATCCCTACGAAGATTGCACACGCTGTAGTAGAATCAATGCATAAAAAGGGATTTCAGATACTACATCTTAGGTCAGGTAAGGAGCCCGTACTTCCCTTTGCACAATCCTTAAATCTAGATATTAGACAGATCTTTTGTGCTATAAATTTTTCTGATGCTCGACTTTTTATAAACTCTTGTACACAACATGTAGCAGGAGCTCTGGGGAAGAAATCTGTGGTGTTTTGGGTTTCTGGTGACCCACTTCTTTCTGGATACCCACTAAATACAAATATAGTTCCTGATTCAAAGAGTAAATTGGGTCAGTACATTGGAAATTGGAATGAAATTTTTGCAACTGATGATGAAAGGCTACATACTCCATTTCCAATCGAAGATTATTATTCCGCAGATCAAATAATTAATAATCTATGAAAAATCATATCTTCTATATATCTGGTGGAATGGGTAAGAATATTATAGCTACCGCTGTTATTTCAAATCTAAAGAAACAATTCCCAAATGATAGAATCATAATAGCTTCTCCATATCCAGATATTTGGTTAGATAATCCTGACGTTTTTGCAATAGAAAATCCAGAAAATGTTACTTTGGTGTATGAAAAATACATTCATGGAGGAAAATCGAAGATTTATAAGTTTGAACCATATTCAAACGAAGACTATTTTTACTCTAAAAAACATCTGATTCAAATTTGGTGTGACCTATATTCTATCCCATGTACCAGTTTAGATGTCTCTATTTATTTAAAACATGAGGAAATTGATAAGGTAAAGAAGTTGATTGGCGATAAACATATATTTTTAATCCAAACAAATGGCGGAGCTCAAAATCAACCATATCCTATATCCTGGTCTAGGGATTTGCCTTTACCTATTGCTGAAATTGTCTGTAAAGAAATGAAGAAAAAAGGATACACCCCGATCCAATTGAGAAGGAAGAATCAATTTGCTCTACAAAATGCAGAATGGCTCGATCTTTCGGTCAGAGAATCAATGGCATTAGTTGAACTTTCAGAAAAAAGACTTTTTATAGATTCGATAGCTCAACATACAGCTGCTGCTTTGAAAAAACCATCCGTTGTTACTTGGATTTCAAATAATCATAAGGTTTTTGGATACGAAATGCATACAAATATATACCCAATCGTAAAGCCAGAATTTCGGCATAGAGTGGATTCGTTTTTGGAGCAATACAATATCACGGGAAACATTCACGAATGTCCTTATGATACCAATCTACTTTTTTCTCCAGAGGCGATCGTAAGAAAATTATTGTTTAGTTAGTGTGGGTGTTTCTAATGTGGAAAACTACTTCCAGAAGTTCAATTTCCCGTACTGTTCTGCAAAAGCTCCTAAAATTTTTGGCCAACGTGATGGAATTGTCTCAACTTTACTTCGTATTGCATGAAGATTTTTGAATCCATGGACTGAGTCATCTTCCCAGGTCACTTGCTCCACATTTTCAAAATTATGATCAAAATATTCTTCACCAAGGAATTCATAAATCTTTTTGAAAGTTCCTTTTGGATTTGTGGTCATATCATCGAAATCTACTAGAAACATTCTATCCCCTAATCCCCTTTTAATTGCATCTGTAATGCGATTGTATGCTAAACCAACGGGTTGATCAGGCTGAAGCCAGACTTCCGTTCTACCTTCAACTGTTTGAAACTTAAAATAATTATTAGATTCCTGGCTGATCTGATTTGTTGCTGAATTTTCTCTCCATAATTTTTCAAATGATGCCAGAACATCTCTCAAATCCCTAACTGGAACTAAGATCTTTATCTTTTCTCCTAAAGCACCTTCTGCCATCTCGATGAGAGAGGTCCAGCCTCTACATTTATCAAAAATAATTGGTTTTTCGACATTTGAATAGTAGTTTTCCAAAATTCCTTTTAACACTCTTCTCAGACCATCATCGTTTGGTGATGCTTTGAATTCGACGAGATTGTTCCAAGAGTTTCTAACTCCAAACATTACATCCATGATTCCGGACGTCCCTGTCGTATGAAATTTTGGATTTTGAGCCAGGATATTACATAGCAATGTTGAACCACTTCTGGGAAGTCCGGAGATGAAATAGTATTTTTTCATATCTGAAGAATAGCAAATTTTAAGCAAAAGAAAAAGCTGACCAAGTTATGCGGAGAAACATGCATAGAGGTCAGACGGTAAGGTGTTCTCCCCAAAGAGGTAAGCTTGTGTAATTTTAACACATCTTATCTTTTATTCAATCCCTTCAAAAAGTTCCTCGCCCGTACCTTCTTATGATAGGCAATTGCAAATCTATGTGCCTCGCTGTTTGCCAAGAGAATCTCCTTTTTATTTTTTTCTATTAAATTGGAATCTCCAAGAAAATGGTCAGGCTTATGGGCGTCATTTTTGACTACAGATATAATTGGAATATCTTTTACAATTTCTTTCGCAGCGTTTATTTGTCCCATTCCTCCATCTATCACAATTAAATCTGGAAATTTCCATTCAGGATGATTAAATCTTCGAGTTAGTATTTCTTTTAGTCCCGCGGTATCATCATTTGCATCTTTCGATATTTTAAATTTCTTGTATTGAGATTTTTGTACTTCTCCATTTATGATGACAGTCATCACTCCGACAGTATCTTTTCCGGACATATGGGCTATGTCATAGGATTCTATTCTAAATCCTTCTATGTATTCATTGGCTTCGTTTTTTATCAAAGAAACATCCTGAATATGATTTAGTGCATAGATAGTGTTTCTAGTTTGTTTTGCTTTTTCAAATTCTTGAATTTTTGCGTATGCATTCATTTCTTTTTCAAGAGTTTTAATTAGTTTTCCCTTTTTGCCTTCAAAAAATAAAACTAAATTTCTAATAGTTTTTTGATATTCTTTTTTTGCCTCTGGTGAATCTGTATTCGGAGAAAGTCCGATTGATTTATAAAAAGATTCTTGATGTTTTAATTTAGCTTTTTCGTCTCTAAATGGAAAGATTTTACGCACTATCTTCAACGCATCTTTCAAAAGATTACCTTGTGGATATGGTCCAAACTGATATTTTATTTTATATCCCAATTCTACTTCATTGAGTTTTCCCAGAACTCTACTTCTAACTACTACTACTCTTGGAAATTCCTCATTTGTTATGATGGCGAAATTGTAACTTTTATCATCTTTACCCTGGGTATTAAAATAAGGTAAATGTTTCTTAATTTCATTTGCTTCAAGAATTATTGCCTCTAGAACAGAGTCAGTTTGGATATGTTCAATAGCATTTGCCAAAGTTACCATTCCGACCATATGTTGTCCTCGGGTTTTAATTAGATCATTTCTAAAATAGCTTGATACTCTATCATTAAGGGACGTTGCACGGCCAATATAAAGAATATTTTTGTCTTTATCTATAAAAAAATATACTCCAGGCGCATCAGGTAATTCCAGTTTTTTAAATTCTTGACTTATCATGTTAAGTAGTATACATAGTTGTTTTTTATTTTAAAAGGAATAGTATTCCTAGTATGACAAAAATAAATAAAGTATTTGCCGTTCTGACAGTCATTATTATTACTATTTTTATTCAGGTTAGCTTAATAAACACTTCATTTGCTTAAGATAAGAAGCAAGCTGATTTGGGTGGCCCTATAGATGCTTCACAGTATTCATCAACAACTCCTCTTAAAATAATGTTCTTTGGAGATAGTATTACAAATGGTGATGGGGCAGATTCTTCTCTACGTTATGGAGGTTACAGAGGTTTCTTCCAAAAATTGATGTTGGGTATTGGTTTTAAAAGTTTTGTAGCTGTCGGTCCTTTTATAAGTAACGGCCCTTTCGAAGCAGGTTTGTATGCAAACAATCTAGGTGGTCCAGGAGATGGATTTGTCGGTGGTTTTGGAGGGGAGATATTACCAAATCTTTGGAAAACTTATGGAAAGTCATATGAGCCAGACCTTATTCTTTTGCAGGGAGGTTCAAATGATGTTGTCCTAGGAGTTCCTATTGCGAATTCAATAACAGAGGCACAGAAGATGATTGAGCAGATATTTGTAGATAGACCAAACGCAAGACTTGTTATGGGAAATGTTCATAAGATTTTCTCACCATATATCACTGATACGCAAGTCAAAGCATATAACGTTGCTTGGTTTAATCTATACACATCATTAAAAGCAGAGGGTAAGAATGTATACTTTGCTGATCTATATACTGCAATCCAAAATCAACTTACAGCGAATGGAGGATCAATAGCAGGAATCTTAAGTCCCGATGGTGTACACCCGCTCATGAGTGGCTATAGTACAATAGCGAATACTTTCTTTAATACTGGCGTAATAGTGCTAAATAAAGATAAGAAAACTGATGATAAGGATAAGAAAGATAAGGACGATAAGGAAAAGAAGGATAAATAGACGCTCCTGCGTTTATCCACGTGTATCCCCTCATGGCAGTAATGGCGTGTTAAACTGAATGCATGCACAAAACGCAGAGGTATGGCGTTCCAAGCCTGAGGCGGCAGTTTCCAACCAATAATGCCTGTTTGGAACACCTTTTCGATATGCACC
>JANXRK010000030.1 GCA_025353045.1 Candidatus Tayloriibacteriota bacterium | reverse complement strand
GTTGTATCTGTTGCTTCGATTTTTAATTTAGCCAACTTTCCATAATCTTTGAAAAGACCAATACTAAAATAAACCCCATCCTTTGTTGGATAGGCAATTCCTTTTTCTAAAAGAGTAGTGATCATAGCGACCATTTCTTTGATATGATCCGTCGCTCTCAAGAGTCGATGTGGTGTTTGAATATTTAATGCATGAATATCAGCCAAAAAAAGCGTCTCATAATGTCTTGTCAATTCCTCAAGACTTTTCTTTTGTTCCTGACTTCTTCGAATGGTCTTATCATCAATATCGGTAAGATTCATGACATGCTTTACAAAGAAATCATTGTACTCAAAAACTCTTCGGATAATGTCGTTTGAAACATAGGTGCGTAGATTGCCGATATGAGCAGTATCATAGACAGTTGGACCACAACTATACATTCCTACCTTGTTTTTTTCGAGCGGCACAAACTCCTCCTTTTGGCTTGAGAGCGTGTTGTGTATGCGTATAACCATGTGTTGTAGTATAGCTTTCATATTGTATGAAATCAAATTCTTTGAGATAATGCCATAGCCTCAACAACATTTATGAATAAAGAAAATATCCCTAAAATTTCGTACTCTATTGCCGGACTAGCAGTCGTGATTATCATCTTTCTTATCGGAAGTGCATATGGAGAAGAAAAAGGGAAAAATAAAGCACTCGTTCAGCTCGCTCCAGCCGGAGTAAACATTACTAACGCGCAGCTAGAGCCATTTTGGAAAGTATGGAGTGTTCTCAGTGACAAATACGTAGAAGCTACAACAACAGATACACAAAAGAGAATTTGGGGTGCCATCCAGGGTCTTGCAAGTTCACAGGGTGATCCTTATACAGTCTTTTTCCCACCAGTTGAAAATAAAATGTTCCAAGGTGACATCGCAGGAAACTTCGAGGGAGTTGGAATGGAAATTGCTATAAAAGATAAAATGCTAACAGTTGTAGCGCCTTTAAAAAATAGCCCTGCGGAGAAGGCAGGTGTAATGCCCGGTGATAAGATCATAAAGATAGAAGATAAACTAGCTTCAGATCTTGGCGTAGATCAGGCGGTAAAATTGATTCGAGGAGCAAGTGGTACAAAAGTTAAAATCACCTTCCTTCGAGAGGGTGCAGGTCAGCCATTAGAAAAATCAATCACACGAGGCGTGATCGACATCCCAACAATCGAAACAGATACAAAGTCAGATATTTACGTCATTAGACTCTTTAGCTTCACAGCCCAGTCCCCAGATCTATTCAGAGGAGCTTTGAAATCATTCTTGCAGTCAGGAAAAAGTAAACTAATCATCGATCTTCGCGGAAATCCAGGTGGATATTTGGATGCCGCTTGGGATATCGGAAGTTGGTTCCTTCCAGCAGGGAAGACTATTGTAACTGAGGACTTTGGAGGAAAGGGTGAAAACAAAGTGCTTCGAAGTAAGGGTTACGATGTTCTCAACAAATACTTCGGCACAAATAATTACAAAGTTGTAGTCCTTGTGGATGCTGGTTCAGCATCAGCAGCAGAGATTTTGGCAGGTGCATTGCAGGAGCAGGGAGTAGCTAAGCTTGTCGGTCTAAAAACTTTCGGTAAAGGATCGGTTCAGGAACTTGTTGATATCACTCCAGATACTTCACTAAAAGTTACTATCGCTCGATGGCTCACTCCAAGCGGTCACAATCTCTCTCACGACGGTCTAAATCCAGACTATGTCGTGCCGGTTGTCCAGAAAGATATAGATGCCAAAGTCGATGTACAATTAAATAAGGCAATAGAAATTTTAAATAAATAAAATATGAAAATAATACTGTTAAAAGATGTAGCGAAAGTAGGGAAGAAGTACGATGTAAAAGATATTAGTGAAGGATATGCACAGAACATGCTCATTCCAAAAGGATTGGCGGTAGCGGCAACTGCTGATGTTTTGAAACGAGTTGAACTTGAAAAGGCTCGTGATGAAGGTGAAAAGAAGGTCCATGAAGATCTCCTCTTGAAAAATCTCACTGAACTTTCTGGAAAGACAGTTGTTATGACAGAAAAGGCGAATGAAAAGGGACACCTCTTTGC
>JANXRK010000045.1 GCA_025353045.1 Candidatus Tayloriibacteriota bacterium | reverse complement strand
CTTGTGGTGCATATCGAAAAGGTGTTCCAAACAGGCATTATTGGTTGGAAACTGCCGCCTCAGGCTTGGAACGCCATACCTCTGCGTTTTGTGCATGCATTCAGTTTAACACGCCATTACTGCCATGAGGGGATACACGTGAAGTTATCCCCACGAAATAAAAAAGGGATAAAATTTTTGTGAAATATGCCCTTGTGGCATATTTTGCGTATAGGTATAATGCATGTATGATAGCAAAAACAAACAACACAATTAAAAATAAGAATTCTTCAGAACGGCTCTACAGTCTTATGGATACCGATTTATTTCTTGATAAAAGTGACAGGAAATATGTTCTCAAGGTGCACGATTTACCTTTGGAAAGTCAGCCAAGGGAGAAAATGGTACGACAGGGTCCAGAAGCACTTTCATTGCAGGAACTTCTCGCGATTATTCTCAATGTAGGTTCAAAAAGTGAGGGGGTCTTGGAAATGTCATCGCGTATTATTCGAGAATACGGGGAGAAAAGTATCTTATCTGAAAAGAATACAGAAAAACTTTCTACAGAGCTAAATATCCCTATTATGAAGGCTGCACAAATAGTTGCATGTGGTGAGATCGGACGCAGACTCTATGAAAAGAACGATTCAGGCTTTGTTGTTATAAGAAGCGCAAAAGACGTATACGATTATCTTCAAGATATGCACAATCTACCCAAGGAGCATCTAAGAGGTCTTTATCTGAATAGTCATAATCGTGTTATCCATGACGAAGTCATTTCTATTGGAACAATAAATACAAACATAGTCCATCCTCGAGAAGTTTTCCGTTCAGCTATTGAGCACAGTGCAGCCGCTGTAGTTTTAGCCCACAATCATCCTTCGAATATTGCTACACCAAGCGCACAAGATATAGAGATTACCCAACAGCTTATTCAAGCTGGAAAAATAATTGGAATAAACGTTCTCGATCATGTGATCATCACAAAAAGTACCTACATTAGTATAAATGCTCAATATTAATGTTCTCATTACAAATCACTAATTAATAAAGTTAATGAAAACATATACAATAACTTCTCCATCTTTGGATGGTGTGCTTTCTGATGACCATCTGTATTTTGAGGGAATCTATCGTCCTTCAGAAATGTTTACTGTTAGAGATCAAGGATTAAATTCAGAAGATAGCGTCAGTGTTTTAGAAAAATATTTCAATGACATTTATAATCTATTCTTAAGGAAACTCTCTTCTTTTGCTATGTTTGAGCATACAAATGATGAGGAAGCTATGAAAATGCAAGCCCTGCTACAAGAGCTCATTAAGGTTAAAAGACTAATTGAGGGTACTGGTGGTGAAGAAGTTGATGGAGATTGATATTTGGTATAATGTGTACCTGTGAACTATAAAGAATTTTTTAACGCTAAAAAAGTGGCTATTATAGGCCTAGGGCCTCATGGTGAAATGATGGCAGATATCAAGTTTCTATTGAGAAATAAGGCTAATGTTTCTCTTTATGATATGAGAAGTGAAAAGCGTCTCAAGGTTTTTATTCCTGAATTAAAAGATGTTGGTTTAGAAATGTATACATTTGGGAAAGTTCCTGAGGAAGAATTGATTAATTTTGACCTAATTATTATTTCACCCGAGATATCCAAGAAATCACTATTTCTTAAAAAAGCCATACAAGCTGAGATACAGATCGAATTTCCAGATACACTTTTCTTTAAACTTTCTCCGCCTATAACTTTGATTGGAGTTTTGGGATTGTATGGAAAGAGTTCAGTTGCTCACATGATATACACAATTCTTAAAAAGGCTTTTTCAGGGTATAAAGATCAAGGACTTTTCTTTATTGACCCTGATTCTACAAATGGAGCACTGACTCACCTAAAGAAAATTAAAAAAGATGATGTTGTTTTGGCTAGAATCCCTGACCGACTCATACCGTACTATTATGAAATTCATATCAGTCCTCATGTAGCAGTCATCACTTCACAAATTGATCTTGATATTCTAGAATACCAGACCTATAACAATTTTATAGTTTCCACTGATGAGGTTATTGATGCGATTAGCAAAGAGAAAAACTTTCCTTCAAAAGCAAAAATGTTAAGAACTCGAAGTAATCAAATTCCTGTAGATTGGAATCTCTCAACCAAAATGTCTCATGATAGAGATAACGCTGTACTCGTCCTTCAGACTGTCGAACTATTTAAAGTTCCAAAAGAATTTACAAAAGAGGTCATACAGGGATTTCTTGGTTTGAGAGGAAGTATTGAATTTATTAAAAAAGTCTCAGCTATTGAATTCTATAATGATGCAAGTTCGATCACTCCAAAAGCCACATTATCTGCTCTTCGTTCATTGTCTTCAGGAAAAAATACTATCCTCATTTTGGGTGGTGCTTATACTGGTTATGACTACCAAGAACTTATAAAAGATATTCCACAGTATGTATCGACTGTAATCCTTCTACCAGGAAGTGGAACTTTAGGAATTCGTCCTCATATTGAGGCACTAGAAAATATTAATCTTATTCAAACATTAACTCTAGAAGAGGCCGTTAAATTAGCATATGAAAATGCAAAGAAGGGTGATAAGGTCTTATTTAGTCCAGCTTTTGATGCGGTGGGAATTGATATTTCTAGAAAAGAAAGAGGGGAGAGATTTGTGAAAGCAGTTAGAAGTCTCTAAAATAGCCCAATCTTTAGTCCCCACAAATCATACAGACAACTGAACCAGACCAACTTTTGCCGGTATACACTGCTTGCATAAGGCCGGCCAAAGAGAGGGCACTGTTTGTGGAGACATCGATTTTCGCATGCTTTTTACTCAATTCCTGAGCTGCTCGTATCTGTTCATTTGAGACGATCCACCCACCCCCATCGTTTTCTTTAAGTAATTTGAAAACGATGTCTTTTCTTAATGCTGTCTGATCGACAATAGCATCAGCGATCGATTGTTCTTCAATGAGTTGATCATTTACGAAATTATCTGAAATATGATGGCATGATGATGTTTGAACGATATGAATTTCTATTTTTTTATCTTGTGATTTGAAGTATTGTGCCAATGCTTGAGCTGTTGTTCCAGAAGACGTGCCTATAAAAACCGCTTGAAGATCTTTAATCTCCAAAAGCTCTTTTGCTAATGCATCGTAACCTAAAAGCGCAGTATCGTCGTTTGATTGTCGCAGTGGTTTGATAGTAGAATCCTTTGTTATTGCAAAAAGTGTCTGAAGAGGGCGGTCGTGGCTTGTGATCTTTATATATTCACTTTTAAACTGCTCTAATTTTCTAAGTTTTTTTGTTGTAATGTGTTGACCAACTAAGATGTCGAGTTTGATATCTAAAGATTTATCTTTATTCAATTTTTCTATGTAAAAAGCCGAAGCGAGGGCGGCATTTCCGGAAGAAGAAACAGCAAAATGGTCTACACCATCTTTTATATAAGTATCAATCATGATCGGAAGAGATCGCCCCTTATGTGAACCATAAGGGTGCAAATCCTCTCTTTTATAGTATAGAGATATCATCTCTAAGGCTTTTGCTAATTCTGGTACAGGTTCCTGGCGTGTGATCATCTTGATATATTACAACCTTTTGGGTAGTATTAGAAGTATTGACAAATAATATCAAAATATGAAAGCAATTTGCCCAGAATGTAAGAATGAATTAGACCTTTCAAGGTATCCATCAATTAAAGAAGGAATGATTATTGAGTGTAATCATTGCGGAATTACTTTGCTTGTAAAAAAGATTGAAGGAGACTCAGTTACAACTCAGATCGTTGACGAAGGGAAGTAATTATTAAGAAAGTTTCTTGATGATTTCCTCAATCATCCCACGGAAACCGTGAGATCCTAGGAAGACAATAGCGTCACCTTTTTTTGCTGTGGTTGAAAGGAGTGTGACTAATTGGAGATCATCCTCAATATATTTTGCATTAATGTGTGTTTTTGAAATGGCTTCATAGAGTCCTTGTCCATCTACCGCGGTAACTTCTTTCCCTTCTTCTATCTTTAGACTCGAAAGTTTTGGAATTACGACCATATCTGCATCTTTAAAAGCATTATCATAGTAATGTAATGTGGACTTTTCTCGTGCTCCAATATTTGGTTCAAAAACAGCCAAGATTTTACCTTTCGTAACTTTTCGCAGGGTTTCAAGGACGACCTGGACTTTAGCGGGTGAATGAGCGATATCACTAATTACTTTTATATCTCCATCCAATCGCTTCTCGATTCTTCGTCGCATTCCTTTGAATGAAGCAATTCCTTCAATTATTTTTTCAATCGGAATATTAAATTGAGCAGCCATTAAAAAGCATCCTGTAATATTTTCCGCATTATATGTTCCTAAAAGGTGACTTTTAATTTTATATGTTTCTCCTTTAAAAGAAATATCAAAAGTAATTCCATCTTGATCCATGTCTATTTTTTCATATCGTGCGTCTGCTTTTTCTGAACTTCCATACCACACCACATTTTTTTGTGTTTCTTTTAAAATATTTTTTACATTTTCATTATCAGCACAAGCGGCAATGGTCGTAAGAGTTGGAAGCGTAATCAGTTTTCTAAAAGCATTTAAATAGTCTTCAATTGTTGGATATAGATCAGCATGATCCCAAGAAACCGCAGTAAGAAGAAGATGAGAGGGATTATGAAATAAAAACTTTGCACGCTTGTCAAAAATAGCGGCTTGATATTCATCACCTTCGACAATACTTATATTGGTTGAAGTTAATTTACCAGCTTTCATTCCAAGCGGAACTGCACCAATAAAATAACTCGGATCCATTTTTGCATATTCAAAAATATGCGAGAGAAGGGCGGTGGAAGTACTTTTACCCCACGTTCCCGTACAGACGATTGAATTCTTTTTTGTGATAAACTTTCCGACAGCCTCAGCGAAAGTAATAATTGGAATATTTTTTTCTTTTGCCCAGATCAGTTCAGGATTGGTACTTGCTGTCCCTCCGCCACCAGCTACGAAAATTTCAGGAATTCCTAAGGTCTCAAAATTTTCAGGATGCCAGCCTGCATGGAAATTCACACCAGCATCTTTCAATTCATCTGAAACAGGAGGGAAGAAACCTTTGTCAGAACCGGTTACTTTATATCCAGCTTGGTGTAGGGCAATAGCTAAAGCGCCAGTTCCTACGCCACAAATCCCTACAATATGAATATGTTTATTATTTTCCTTCATTAAGAATTATTTTAACTTTTTCTATGTCATCACTCCACCCTTTCTCATCAAACCATTCTATCCCAGAAAACTGGAGCTTGTAAGTGTCAGTCGGTCTTTGTAGTGAACCCACATATACATATTTTTTACCTTCCATTTGTGCCTTCGCAATACTTTTAGTCATCATAATCAATCCCATATCTTTAACACTTTTTTCTAAATCATAAAAAGGATAGCAATAGTGAAGCATATGAGAATTTTCGTAACAGATTGCAAAACCAAGATTTGAAAAAGAAAAAAGATTATTGAAGTTGTGCGGAGTAGTGATAAGCTCTTTTATTTTATTTGCACTAAAAGCTCCACCAGCTTTTTTATCATAAAAATCTTTGGCTAATTTTCCAATATTCCAATCGTATTTCATAAAAGGAATAGTATGCTTATCCATCATAATTTCTTCACCTTTACGCATGATACGCCGATTTTCACTTGAGATTTCGAATTTACTTAAATCAATACGCACTGATCTTGTTTGATGCATCATTCCTTTATCCAAACGAGTAAAAACAAAACCATTGTCATACATACGGCAAATACTTTCAGCTGAATCGTCAGTCATTCTCTCTTCTTTCCAATGCAAATATTCCATAGATAAAAATTAATGCAAAGCCAACCAAACTCCGAAAACAACAAAAATAAAGTGAATAATCCAGAAACGCATAATAGTTTTTTCTTCACTCCAACCTTTTAATTCAAAATGGTGGTGAAGAGGAGCCATGCGGAAAATTCTTCGGCCAAGAGTATATCGTCCAGCGATTTGGATCACAACACTTAATGCTTCGATATAAAAAACGAATCCAAGGAAAAAGATTGAACCGATCTCACCGATGGCAATAGTATTTACTGCAAATAGAGCACCAAGTCCAAGTGATCCCACATCACCCATCATAAAGCGGGCAGGTTTAATATTGAAATACGTATAGGTCACCAATGCTCCAACAGTTACGGCGTTTAAAATGGCGATCTCAGAAAATCCATTTATCCAACTTAAAATAATTAAAGCACTAAAAGATGAGATAAGCATTCCTCCAGCCAGACCATCCATACCGTCAGCAATGTTTACAGCGTTTGCGGTAAACATCACAATAAGAATAATCAAAGGAATGATGAGCCAGCCTGCATAAATATCAATATCAAATGGTAAATAAATATAATGCCAGGCAGTTCCGAGCTTATCATAGATCCACCAGGCAGTTATGGAACCAGCAGCGAATTGGAGAAGGAGTTTTTCGTGAACGTGGATTCCTTTACTAGTTCTTGAACCAATCCACACTGAAGTTCTTTTAAACATTGACCAAGGCAACGTTATGGCATACCACAAACGCATTTTTAAATTTTTATGGACTCTTATCAATGTAAAGATTTGTTTAAGTTTTCGAGAACGTCTCTCAACACCAAAGACGTTTAAAAGATCATCAACAGCACCGAGAAGTGCAGAAAGAAGCATGACGCCAACAGGTACCCAGGTATAATTTCTATGCCAATTAAAAAAGTAGGTTAAGACCGCAACAGTTATGATAACTAAAAGTCCACCCATAACTGGAGCTTTTTCTTTACCTTTTTGAGATTCAATATTTTCGAGCTCTATTTTTTTACTTTTGACGATATTGAAGCGATAGAGGAACCATATCAAAATAGGTGACCATACGAAGGCCACAACGCAGGCTAGGAGGGCAAAACCCAGTATACTAGCCAAATCTGCCGTCCCTTCTAATATGCTGATCATAGGCCTTAGATTAGCATAAAATGGCTTATATGTTAATCTTATTGTATGAACACACAAGTCCTATCTGAAGCCGCTTTGAGGGTTATAGAGGCTTATAAAGATGTGCCTTATTTCAATAATAAAACCACTGGCCGAAGAGCTGGTTTAAAGGTTGAAATCGGCAAAGGTAGTCACAAAGAAATTTTCGAAGAGGTTGAACATAAAGCCATTTTACAAAAGAGAGATTTAAGATCTTTTAATCCAAAAGATCTTAAAAAGTTCATGGTTGAAAATGATATTGGAATTGAATGCTCTGGTTTTGTCTATTATGTTTTGAATGAGGAAAGTAACAGTCGTAGAAAAGGAAATCTTGATAAATATTTACGTTTTCCTTTTAGTTCAGGAATTATCGGTTCTATTCGAGCAAAATTGCGACCGATTGAAAATACTGATGTAAAAACATTTGCTCATGATTTAAATTCTAAAGTGATTCAGGTAAAGGCTGTTCAAGCGGGTGATATCATCACGATGGTTTCAAATACTGAAAGAGATCATATTCTTGTTGTGTATAAGATTGATTTTGAAAACGCTGTACCAAAAACTTTGCATTATACGCACGCTGTCGCATGGCCGACTGATGGAGAATTTGGACATGGAATTCATAAGGGGAAAATAGAAATAATTGATAATGGAAAATCTCTTGTTGAGCAAAGATGGATCGAATTGGAAAAAGAAGGAGAAGAAAACTATACTCATATGCGAGCAAAGAAATCAGTGACAGAACTTCGAAGACTAAATTGGTTTAATTAATACTTTATGAATGAATCATCAATCAACAAATTAGAAAATCATGAAATTCAAGAGCTACCATTTCAGAGAATTGAAGTTCGGGATGATGTTATTAAATATGATTTTAAAAATGTTGAAATAGGGATAGATACAACTGGAAAAAATTATAAAGATCTGCCAGAAGTTTTGTTCGGAACGAAGGTTGAGAATGGTTTAGCAAGTACGGACCAACCCGAGATAAAAATTGATGATGCTGACATGAATTATGTTGTAGAATGTATAAAAGTTGCCATGAGAGATGCAAGAATCAATAAATTTTGGTTTTATCCATATTATGGAGATGCGCCAGAAGAGGATAGAACAAGGAGAGAGATGTCCCGAATAAGGTTATTTAAAAGATATTTTGATAATATTGTTCCAGACCAAAATAAAGGATATATTGTCATGATGCCTGACTAGTTCCGAAATTCCTCAGATTATTATAAGTGCGACTGAATCGCATCTAGAAAAAGTTTCTATAGGTGAAATAAAATTTAAATGCAACTCAGTCGCATATTTTTAAAATGATGCAAAAACAAGAAGTGAAAGTGTAGAGTGAAAAAAATATCTATGATTCAGTCTTATTCAAGCAATTCCAAAATATCTTTTCCTCTCAAATTAAATTTATTGTGGGTCTCCATGATTCCTCGTGAAGATTGGATTCGTAGAAGATCTTCATTTACCTTTTCATTTCCATAAGAAATAACTTTATACCCAGCTTTTTTTAGTTTTGCTGTTGAAAGTTTTTTGATCTGAGACGTAACTCTTTGAAGAATTTGTGAGCCATCATTAATTTGTATAAGAGATGAATCGATCGTAGTTTCACTTAGAACATCGAGGTGCGCTTGGAATGTCGTCAGGCCTTTAAGATCAAATGTCGCCTGAAGAATTGATTCATACGAAGTACTTGCTGGTTGGCGAGCATTTATTTCTATTAAATACATAAGATTTCTTTCTTCGTCATAGATAACATCAATACCAAAAAGTCCTTTCCAACCAGAAACTTGCATTTTTTGACCAACTTTTTTCGCGATCGATGAAAATTGACCTAACTGCGCTTCACTTAAAATAGTATGGGGAAGACTCCAATCATTTCCGATTGTGCTCAAAGGATTCTCTGTGAAAGGTAAAATGCCAGTAATTTGATAACTAATGTTTCCAAGAAGTAGCGCATGTTTTGTGACCACAATATTTGATGTAAGCATTGGTCCTTTTATAAAATCCGTTACACGAGCTTCTCGTTGTGGAAACTTTTCTTGCAAAGCCTTCAAATCTTTTTCATTTTGGACAAGAACGGTGCTGCTTCCTGTGTGTCCATGTGCCCATTGGAGAATAAAAGCTTTTTTATTCCAAACAATGTCTTTTGTTATTTTGATTTCGTGTGGTGGCAAGAGATTTTCTAATTCACCAAGCCAATCTACTTGAGTAATTTTATTTTCTACTTTCTCCGCAAGCTCAGCGCTTGGATTTAGAAGTAGCCAACCTTTATCTTTGCATAATTCTTCGATCTGAAGATTATTTTTGAAAACAACAATTGGAAATTTGTATTCTTCAATAATTTCTCGTACTTGAGAATGTTGAAGAAGTTCAAGCGTACTAAGAATTTTTTCTGATTCCACGAGAAATACAAAGTCAGGATAACATTTTTGGACTTCTTCAGCGTAAGGAGTTTTATTTGTCACAACGTAGTAATCTTCTCCAGGGGTTTTCCCTAAAGTTCGTTCGATATCTCGTGTGATGTAGAGAATGCTTGCCATATAGATAGTGTAGTATATTATATCGTAATGTCTACTTTTTATGTTATCGCTACTCCAATTGGGAACCTCGAAGATATAACTCTTCGAGCCCTTCGTATTCTTAAAGAAGTCGATATCGTCCTCTGCGAAGATACTCGAGTTACAAAAAGAATTTTTGAAAAATATGGAGTTTCTACTCAGATGTTGAGTTATCATGCCCAAAGTGGAGAGACAAAAGTCGAACTTATTTTAGAAAAAATTGAAAAGGGAAAAGATATTGCTCTCGTTACCGACGCTGGAACCCCAGGGATCTCTGATCCAGGTTCCTTGCTCATTTCTATCATTCGAGAAAAATATCCTGATTTAAAAATAGAAGCTGTACCCGGTCCTTCAGCTTTAACTTCTGCACTTTCTATTTCTGGAGTGCCAACACACGAATTTATTTTTCTTGGTTTTATGCCACACAAAAAGGGTAGAGAAACTCTCTTCAAAGAGATTGCAAAATCAGAAAGAACAATTGTTTTTTATGAATCAACGCATAGAATTTTGAAAACTCTAGAGTCGCTGAAAAAAATCGACAAAAAAATAACTATTGTTCGAGAAATTACAAAAATTTATGAAGAAGTTTTGCAGGGGAGTGCCGAGGAAATATTAAAAATAATGACTGAAATTCCTGAAAAACAAAAAGGAGAATTAGTAGTTATTGTGTCTGTAAAGTAAAACAAGTATAATACTAATTATGTCAAAGAGACAGTTATTATGTTTATTTGGGATTTGGGTGACGGTATTCCTTTTCCTCGGAGTGCCTTCACTTTGGCATAAAATAATTGCAAGCGTCTCTGGTTTACTTATTATCCTGATTTCCTATAACCTTCCTCACGAAAAGAGAGAAAACAATAACGATTCTTTAAATATCTGATGAGTAGGGTTTTGTATATAGTGACAATAGCAATTTTTATCGGTGTGCTTGTTACTGCCTACTTCTATCCATTTGAATATCAAACATACAGAACTAAAAATATTGTTCAAGCAACAACAACTATTCCAACGCCCTTTGCTGTTACTCATATACAGACCCCAGTTCCTTTGAAAGCTATTTATATGTCGAGTTGGGTGGCTGGTAATAGTAAGCTTAGAAATAATCTTGTTGACCTTATGGATAAAACAGAGATTAATGCGGTTGTGATAGATATCAAGGACTATACAGGTCGTATCAGTTTTAAAGTGGATGACCCCAAGCTCCAAGCTTACAATTCCGTAGAAAATCGCATCCCAGACATAAAAGAATTTATCGGAAAACTTCATGATAAAGGTATCTACGTTATTGGAAGAATTTCTTCATTCCAAGACTCATTTCTTGTTCATTCAAAACCAGAATTGGCTGTAACTGATAAGGCTGGAAAACTTTGGAAAGATCGAAAGGGAATCAGTTGGTTGGATGTCAGCGCAAAACCCGTATGGGACTATCTAACACTCATTGGTGAAGAGTCATATGCAGCTGGCTTTGATGAATTAAATTTTGACTATATTCGTTTTCCTTCTGATGGAAATATGGAGGATATCGCTTTTCCGTTTAGCCAAAGAAAAAGTAAGCCAGATGCACTCAAAGACTTTTTTGCATATCTCGATACAACATTCCACAAAAAGAAAATTCCAATTTCTGCAGATCTTTTTGGTATGACAACATCGTCTCATGGTGATCTGGGAATCGGACAAATCTTGGGTGATGCGCTCGTACATTTTGATTTCGTGGCGCCGATGGTCTATCCGTCGCATTATCCAGCAACATTTTTAGGATATCCAAAGCCTGCTGCGAAACCATATGAAGTTATTAAATATGCAATGGGTGAGGCAGTTAAGAAAGCAGATCTTGCAAGTACAACAGCAACCAAACTTCGACCTTGGTTACAAGATTTTAGTATTGGTGGAGTAGAGTATACTCCAAATATGGTGCGTGCCCAGATACAAGCCACGTATGATTCGGGCTTAACAAGTTGGATGTTATGGAATGCTTCAAATGTTTACACAGCTTCAGCACTTCAAGCCGCTAGTTCAACTGTGCATAACTAATCTTTATTTTCTTGACGATTTAAATAATCGTAGTATAGTTATTGTCCAGATGTTCCGGATGTGCGTTGTCTGGCGACAACGTATCCGTGCACCTACTCACTTGACCCCCTAATAAAATGTCCGAGAAGATTAAAAGGCCCATAATCCACAAGCAGCTCATAAGAGCATTGAGGGCTCGCAAAGGGTTCAATACCACCAAAAATATTGAATTTGTGGACACTCAGATCGAGTACGTCGTCTGCGACGGTAGCTATATGCTGATCAAATTGGCTGGAGTCACCAAACTGATCAAGAACGTCATTGGTATGCTGGACGAAATCATTGACTTCGTGCTCGAGCAGATGATGGCCACGCCGACTCATGCGCCTGATCCTTGTCTGCAGTGACGAACTGCGCGACCACGATCAAAACCCACAATCCCCCGAAGAGACACTAGTTTGCGCTGGTACATCTTTGGGGGATTCGTTTTTATATTGACATGGGGTATAATTAGTCTAATGAAAAAAACACTTTTTAAGTCAGGGTTTACATTAATAGAATTACTAGTCGTTATTGCAATTATTGGAATTTTAACAGCTATTGTTACTGCTAATTTCACAACTGCCCGAGCTCGAGCTCGAGATGCAAAAAGAGTTTCTGATGTAAATCAGATCCAACTCGCCCTCGAACAAGCTTTTGATAAATGTTCAGTTTTTCCATCACCTGCAGAATATGCGATTCCATCAAATAGTATTAATGGTTGTCTGGTATCTGGAACTAAATTAAGTGATTTTATCGCAGTGATACCTAAAGATCCAACAACGCTCGCGGTATATAATTATGCTATGTCTGGTACGGATTATGTAATTCAAGCTAAATTAGAAAGTTCAAATGCTGCTTTGACAGATGCGCCGAATAATAACAATATCTTAAATCTAGATTGCACCAAGACTTCGCCAAGTTTTTATTATTGCGTTCAACCAAAATAGATGCAAAGTTTCTTTATCATATTTTCATTTGTACTCGGAACTCTCATAGGCAGTTTCTTAAATGTTGTTGCTTTGAGATTTAATACCGGTATGACCCTGAAGGGAAGATCGAAATGCTTTTCTTGTGGAAAAAATCTCAATTGGTATGAGCTTGTGCCAGTTTTTAGTTTTCTTTTTCAAAAAGGTCAGTGTCGAAATTGTAAAAGTAAGATATCGTGGCAATATCCAACAATCGAAATTCTTGGGGGCTTTCTATTTGTTTTAATTTTCTATTATTTCCCTCCAATTACTATCGAGGCAGCAGTTACAACCCTCTTTTATCTTTTCATCACCTCTCTGCTTTTGATTATCACTATCTATGATATTAAACATAAAATTATCCCAGATTCGTTGGTGTATACTTTTGCTGCTATCGCCTTTATAAAATTATTTTTTTCAGCAGATCTTTCTTTTGTAATCCCTCCAGCTTCAGATCTTTTGGCTGGGCCGGTTTTAGCTTTACCATTTTTCTTAATGTGGTTTTTTTCAAAAGGGACTTGGATGGGATTGGGAGATTCTAAACTTGTGCTTGGTATCGGTTGGACATTGGGACTGATGTCAGGATTATCAGCAATTGTCTTGGCTTTTTGGATCGGGGCGGTTGTGAGTGTAGTATGGATGTATATAGTTTTTAGAAAAGTAAAAGCTCGCTATGAAATACCGTTTGGACCATATTTAATTTTTGGAATGTATATTGTTTTATTCTTCGGAATACGAGTAATCGAATTACCAATATGAAGATATATTTAACAAATAAAAAAGGATTTACTATACTTGAACTTCTTGTTTCAATCGCTATTTTTGCTTTGATGACGGTGCTTCTTCTCTCAAAATATGGAACTTTCAATCAAGGCATTCTTTTAACTAATCTTGCATATGACATTGCTTTAACAATACGAAATGCACAGTCATATGGACTGAATGTGAAAAGTGCCGATAGAAACTCTGATCTTTATAATTATCCTTACGGCGTACACTTTGATTCTTCAGCATCACAAAATACAACATTTATTTTCTTTGCTGATTCAAATCCAACTAATGGACGATATGATGCAGGTACTGATAAAATTATTTCTCAAACTACTATCACTCGAGGAAGTAAGATATCCACATTGTGTAAAAGTAATTGCACTAATAACATTAGTCCACTCGATATAATTTTCAAACGTCCAGATCCTAATGCTATTATATATGCTAATAACGACAATACAAAGACATATTCCGATGCCACGATTAAAGTTATGGCTAGTGACGGTGTAAGTGTAAAGAATATCACTGTTCGTTCGACAGGCCAAATATCAGTTCAATAAATATGAGATCACTTTATTTTAAAAAATCATCACAGAAAGGATTCACTCTTGTTGAGATTATTGTTTCTTTGGCTATTTTTACTGTAGTAGCTCTTGTGGCGATCGGAGCTCTTTTGAGGGTCATGGATGCAAATAAAAAGTCTCTTAGTTTAAAAACTGCCGTAAACAATTTGAATTTTTCTTTAGAATCAATGTCGCGCGAAATGAGAGTTGGTAGTAAATATTATCTTGGTACAAGTATTGGTGGTGGAATTAGTAGCACCTATTCAGCTTCTCCGTCACCAGGAAATAAATCAGAGATAAGTTCTGGGGATTGGCTTATTGCATTCACTTCTTCAAAAACAAGTAATGTAAATGGAATTTGTAATCTCATCTATGTTTATAGATATGATTCAGCAAATAAAAAGCTTCAAAAAGGTCAACAAACAGACTGTACCGACTCTGTTACCGATAGTGATTTTATTGATGTGACTTCTTCAGATATAAAGATAACTAATGCAGTTATTATCGTTGATGCAAATAGCCAGCCATATGCACTCTTCCTTTTCCAGGGCTATTCAGGAATCAAGGCTAAAGATAGAACAGATTTCTCAATTCAAACGAGAGTGTCACAAAGAGTAAAATGATAAAAATAAATTATATACAAAAGAATAGGGGATTTACAATCATAGAAACATTAGTAGCGATTACGATACTTATGATTTCTATCGCTGGCCCATTAACTATTGCAAACAAAAGTTTGATGGCAGCGATTTATGCTAAGGACCAAGTCACCGCATCCTTTTTAGCCCAAGATTTGATGGAAGATATAAAAAATCAAAGAGATTCAGCTCTCGCTAGCGGTATGAGTTTTGCGACATGGGTCGCAAATTATAAAGCTTCAAATCCTTGCAATGACTCACCCTGTCAATTGGGAGTAAGTACTTCTGATGGTACATATGTAAAATATACGACAGGCACGCAGACGAAATTCTCTCGACAAGGATATGTATTATTTTATGGTCTTAGTAATCATGAGGCAGAAGCGACAGTCATTGTTCTATGGGATGGTTCGAAAAATTCTGTTATTTTTACTGACGATTTATTTGATGTATCATTATGATGTATAAAAATTCACAACAAAATAAAGGCTATACATTACTTTTCGCTGTGCTTGTTTCTGCGCTCACTTTATCTGTAGGTATTTCAATCTTAAATATCAGTAAAAAGGAATTTCTTTTGGCATCATCAGCTCGAGAATCAACCACAGCATTTTATGCTGCAGATAGTGGTATAGAATGTGCCGTTTATTATGATAATCTCGGTAAGTTTTCGATTACAGATAATACCTTTGCTAACGGAATGACTTGTAGTAATTCTAGTGTTGGTACGCCAACATATACCGCTGGATCACCTCAGATTTATACTTTTGACATAAATAGAAATGATATTTCATGCGCAAGAATTATCATCCAAAAGTTTGCAGTAGGGGGTCCTATTAGCACTAGTATAGAATCGCGCGGCTATAATGTTGGAGAGACAAAAAGTACAAATACTTGCGATAAAGCCAGCCCTAAAAAGGTAGAACGTGCCCTCTACTATACCTACTAAATCCTCTGTGATATTCTTAGGATATGAAAGAAAGAGCTCAAAAGCTAAGGAAATTACTTGATAAACACAGGTACCTCTATCATGTTCTAGATAAGCCAGAAATCTCCGATCAGGCCTATGATTCTTTGTTTAAAGAACTAGAAGAAATAGAGGCCAAAAATCCTGTACTTATTACCTCCGATAGTCCTACACAGCG
The DNA here is from genome assembly GCA_025353045.1 of Candidatus Tayloriibacteriota bacterium. Taxonomy (GTDB): domain Bacteria; phylum Patescibacteriota; class Minisyncoccia; order Phycocordibacterales; family PALSA-1337; genus CAIOGI01. Next base: position 19,136 of record JANXRK010000045.1, on the reverse strand, counting down.
CGTAGGTGCTGAGCCTTTGAAAGAATTTAAAAAAGTCACACATACTACACAGCAATGGTCTTTTGATGATGTTTTTGATTTGGAAGAATTAAAAAAGTGGGAAGAGAAGGTGAGGAATTTTATGAAGAAGGGAGGGATAGAAAATGAAAAGCTTGAATATTGTTGTGAATTAAAAATTGATGGACTCAAAGTTATTTTGACTTATAAAAATGGAAAATTTGTTCAGGCTGCGACGCGAGGTGATGGAACTGTCGGTGAGGATGTGACAGCAAATATCAAAACTATTCAAAGTGTGCCTTTGACCTTGCCGAAGAAAATAAATATTAATGCTGTTGGGGAAGTTTGGCTTGGCAAGAAACAACTGAATAAAATAAATGCTGAGAGAGAGGAGTTTGGTGAATCACTATATGCAAATACTCGAAATCTTGCAGCTGGTTCTTTGCGTCAATTGGATCCAAAAATAACTGCATCACGAAAGCTTGATACATTTATTTATGATACCGATGATAATGCAGATATTGGCAATCAATCAGAAGAACTCGATCATCTCAAAGACTTAGGATTCAAAACCAATCCATACACAAAGGTTTTTGATTCAGTTCAAAGCATTCAGAAATTCTATGAAGAATGGACGAATAAAAAGCATGATTTGGAATATGAACTTGATGGAATCGTAATTAAAATAAATTCAATTAAAATTCAAAAGACGTTGGGATACACAGGAAAATCTCCACGATGGGCGGTGGCTTATAAATTCCCAGCAGAGCAGGTGACTACTGTTTTGGAAGATATTGTCTTGCAGGTTGGAAGAACAGGAGTTTTGACTCCAGTGGCGCATTTGAAACCAGTTCGTGTTGCCGGTTCAACTGTGGCTCGCGCAACGCTTCATAATGAAGATGAAATAAAGCGTCTTGATGTTCGAATCGGAGATACTGTCATTCTACAAAAAGCAGGAGATGTTATTCCTGATATTGTCTCTGTTGTACACGAACTTCGTCCAAAGAATGCAAAACCATATGTTTTTCCGAAGAAAATTGCGGCATGTGGAGGAGATGGAAGTATTGAGAGAATTCCTGGAGAAGCGGCATGGAGATGCGTATCAAAGGATTCATTTGATCAGAATCGCCGCAAATTCCACTATTTCGCTTCGAAGAAATGTTTTGATATCGATGGAATGGGACCAAAGATTCTAGATGTTTTAATCGAAGAAGGGCTCGTATCTTTTTACGATGATATTTTCACTCTTGATCGAGATGAACTTTTGGTCTTGCCTCGTTTTGCAGAAAAGTCTGTAGATAATCTTCTGGCTTCAGTGGAAAAATCACGAAACGTTACACTCCCTCGACTCCTGGCCTCTTTGTCAATTCCACAAGTGGGAGAAGAAACCGCATACGATATAGCAAAACATTTCGGGTCACTCGAAGAAATCCAAACAGCAAAATATGAAGACATAGAATCAATATATGGTGTTGGACCGATAGTAGCCAAGTCACTTTTTGAATATTTTAAAGATGCGGATAATAAAAAAGTAATTAAGGATTTATTAAAACAGATCACCATTAAAGAAATATCCCAAAATCAAAACCTTAAACTTTCAGGCAAGTCTTTTGTATTCACAGGAACACTTACAATTGATCGAATAGCGGCTCAAGAAACAGTGCGAAAGCTCGGTGGTGAAGTGTCAAGTTCCGTGTCAAAGAATACTACGTATGTCGTGGCAGGAGAAAATGCAGGGTCAAAATTGGAGAAGGGGAAGGAGTTGGGGGTGACTGTTTTGACGGAAAAGGAGTTTGGGAAGATGGTGATGTCATAAAGCTTAAGTAACATTAATTGTATACTATTTCTATGATAACTTCACAAAAAGGTTCGACAGCAGTAATTTATATTGGAAGTCTTTACCTGGTAAAGTCCCACAGGCAGATTCTACAGCTCAAACTAGTATGCTGGATACTTCAACTGCGACCTCTGGAAATTATGCTTCACTTATAGATAGCAGTATTCACCAAGCTCGATTAAGTTTTTCTCAATCATTACGAACTTCAAAATTTATATATTGAGAGCAGAGGGTTATTTGTAAACATCATGATCTCCTACAGTAAGTAAGACAGCTTCTTTTTTGGAAAGATATTCAAAAACGATACGAATTTTGTAATTTACATAAAAACTAAAAATATTAGCGTATCTTCCTTTTAATTTATGAACTTTGAGTTTATTATGATTCCTGGGATCTTTGATCAATTCAATTTTCTCCAGAATCTCATTCTGGAGACTAACCTCAAGGTTCTTATATCTCCGCATGAATTTTGGTGTGAACGAGACAATAAGCATATCGGAAATTATTTAAACTTCTTTGCAAGCTCTCTAAGATCACCTCGAAGAATTTTTCCTTCAGAAACCTCTCTACTTGCCTCCAGTATTTCATTTACAGCTTCCTCCTCACTCATACGCAAAAGTGCCTTGCGAACGACGTCCGCTTTATTTGCTGCATTTCCACTTTTGATTTGTTGTTTAATGAATTCCTCCATATGCGCAGGGATTGGCACTGATATTGTAGTCATGTATTTGTATTATAATTTAATATGATAATATCATACTTTATTTATTTCAAATTGCAAGAGTCAGATTTTGCTGTTACAATCTTCTTTATGATAACCGTCACTGAAATAGAGAAATTGGCTACTTTGGCCCGTATAAAGCTCACTGATGCCGAAAAACAAGGCCTTACCAAAGAAATTGACTCTATTCTTACTTACATCGATCAAATAAAGAAAGCCACTCTTGATATTGATCACACTCCTATAGTTGGAATCGTTCACAACATCTTCCGCGAAGATGAATCTCGAGTTCTTCCGCCAGAAGACCGAGAAGCACTTTTGAAACAAGCTCCGGAGCGGGAAGGAGATTTTGTTGCGGTTAAGAAAATAATTGCTCAAGACTAATTTGACTCAATATGATCGACCTCAAAAATCTCACAATCAAAAAGGCTCATGAAGATATCAAGTCTGGAAAATATTCTGCTGTTGATTTGACCAAGGCATATTTAGAAGAAATTAAAAAGAAAAATCCTGAAATCAATGCATATCTCGAGGTTTTCAAAGACGCTGAAGAACAGGCACAAGCAGCAGACACACGATTTAAAGCTGGAGCAGCAACTCTGCTTACTGGAATTCCTTTTGCGATAAAAGATAATATCTTAATAAAAGGAAGACGAGCTGGATCAGCATCAAAAATTCTTGAAAACTATCATGCTACCTACGACGCGACAGTCATCGAAAAATTAAAAAGAGAAGGTGCTGTATTTATCGGTCGAACTAATATGGATGAATTCGCCATGGGAGGTTCAACAGAAAACTCTGCATATGGAGTTACAAAGAATCCATATGATACAGAGCGAGTGGCTGGAGGATCATCTGGTGGATCTGCTGCAGCTCTTGCTATGGACGGGGCTTTAGCTGCACTCGGATCTGATACGGGAGGATCTATTAGACAGCCGGCATCGTTCTGTGGATTGGTAGGACTCAAGGCAACATACGGAGCAGTCTCACGAAATGGCGTGATGGCTATGGGATCTTCTTTGGATCAGATCGGTCCTTTTGCAAAAACAGTCACTGATGCAGAAATTATTTTTAATACTATAAAAGGAAATGATAGTTTAGATAGTACTACTATTTCTGATACTACTTACAAAACTAAAAAAACTGATAAAAAATTAACTATCGGAATTCCTAAGGCTTTTCTAAAAGGAGATGGAATTAATAAAGATGTCTTAAAAAACTTTGAAGAATCAATAGAAAACTTTAAAAAACTGGGATATGAAATAAAAGATGTTGAGCTTCCAAATATTGCGTATTCACTTCCTGTGTATTATGTAATTATGCCTGCTGAAGTAAGTTCAAACCTTTCGCGATTTGACGGTGTTAGATTCGGTCTTCATAAAGATGGAAAAGATGGTATCGATGATTACTTTGAGACTCGTGGAGCTGGTTTTGGAAAAGAAGTAAGGCGGAGAGTTCTTCTTGGAACCTACATTCTTTCTTCTGGATACTATGATGCATACTACAACCGCGCAAATGCACTTCGACGAGTTATCACCTCTGACTTTGAGACAGCTTTTAAAACTGTTGATATAATACTAACACCTACAACTCCCGCTCCGGCTTTCAAGATTGGTGAAAAGATTTCAGATCCTGTAGCAATGTATCTCGAAGATATATTTACGGTCACTGCAAATCTCACTGGAATGCCAGCTATTTCGATTCCTTCAGGTGTAAGTGGAAAGCTTCCACTAGGAATCCAAATGACCGCGCTGCATGGAAATGAGGCTTTGCTTTTTAAAGCAGGGAAGGAATTTTTGAAAGAATAATATGCAAAATAATTCAATAGGTATCATACACGGATCAACAATTGATATTAGTCCGACTATTAATTTCATAACTACTAATTTTTCTGTAGTCGCACCTTATATAAAGCCAGTTTTCACTTTTCTTGTAATTTTTTCGCTGCCGCTATGTCTCGTACTCTTTATTTGTATTATTATTGTCATTGAAAAATTAAAGACCGTTCGTCGAAAAGAAGCAGAAATTTTTGATAAACCAATTGAGATGGGATATACCGAAACAAGTCCCACAAAACCAAAGGGTAATCCAGAAATTGCTAAAAAATGGGATTCAGCGACGAAACATGTTGAATCGCAAAACGAAAATGATTGGAGACAGGCTATCATCGAAGCTGATATTATTTTAGGCGATCTTTTGACTCAATTAGGATATAAAGGTGAGGGGATTGGTGAACAGCTTAAACGTGCAAATAAAGGTGATTTTAAAACCCTCGACGATGCATGGTCTGCACATAAAGTGCGAAATGAATTGGCGCATGCAGGGTCCGATTATCTATTTAGTCAATCAGATGCACGGCGCACTATTCAGCAGTATCGTAAGGTCTTCGAGGAGTTTTTCTATATATAGCTTGCCTACCTCGCTACTTTTGTGTTAATATGCATAGTCATAGCGGGGTAGAGCAACGGTAGCTCGTCAGGCTCATAACCTGAAGATTGTCGGTTCGATTCCGACCTCCGCAACAAGGATATATGTCGGTGTAGTTCAATGGTAGAACGGAGGACTCATAAGCCTCAGACAATGGTCCGATTCCATTCACCGACACAATTGGGTCTATCATTTTCTTGCGTTTTTGCTTATTTTTGATACATTTAGAGTCATTGCGATCGTAGCTCAACTGGTTAGAGCACCCGCCTGTCACGTGGGAGGTTACGGGTTCGAGTCCCGCCGATCGCGCAAAGTAAATTATTTGTAAGACTTCAATAGTGGCTTATATATGTACTAATTATTGAAAACATTTAGTAAATAGACTATTCTTAGTCAGTGTTAAAATGTTTGCCGTTGTAGCTCAGTTGGTAGAGCACGTCATTGGTAATGACGAGGTCTCCGGTTCAATCCCGGACAACGGCTCCCTAAGCCAAAGTAGCTCAGTTGGTAGAGCAACGCTTTCGTAAAGCGTAGGTCGTGAGTCCGATTCTCACCTTTGGCTCCAAAATGATCTGTGTTATAATTAAATTAAAATAAATATGAAAATTAAAAATAATCTTCTAGTGTCTCTTGTATTATTTGGTTTGATTTTGACACCATCTATTGTATTTGGTGCTAAAACAAATAAAAAAGATCAGACCAGTATATATTTTCTTCCCAACAATCTTTTTGTAAAAAATGCTCTAGTAATCAGTGTCTTAGATGGTGCAATAGATGCTCAAACAGTAGATAATAACGCAACTACAACTTGGCATTTGACTGAAGCAATCTCAACCTCAACCAAAAAACTAAATCGTTCACGATTTTCTTTGGTGAAGATTAATGACACTATAGACTTTCATTCTTTAATTAATAATATCCCCAATAACTCAATCAATAAAAATAAATCTAAATTAACACCAAAACTGACTAAGCCAAATCAACTTCCAGATGCGATGACTTCTCTGATTACAAATCATCTGCCAGTTCCCGTAACCGTGTCTTTTATTAATATTCGTAAATCTCAAAATTCAAAACTCAATACAAAAACAAATTCTCCTTCTAAAGAGACTCATCAGTAAAAATGATAGTAAAAAATAATATAGAAAAGACCAAAGTAAGAATATCAGAGATAGAGACAGCTATAGCCGATGCTGAATTTTGGTCTAATCCTCAAAAAGCTCAGGGCATGATTAAAGAGCTTCAGGATCTCAAAGATGCTTTGGTTGGTATAGGTAAATTCGATAAGGGTAATGCCATATTGACGATTTTTTCTGGAGCAGGAGGTGACGATGCTGAGGATTTTTCAGCAATCCTTTATCGTATGTATAGAAAATTATCTGAGAATAAAGGTTGGGGAATGGAACTTATTCATGAAAATACAAACGATCATGGCGGCTATCGAAACATTACAGTTGAAATAAGTGGAAAAGATGTCTATGGAACTTTAAAAAATGAAAGTGGTGTGCATCGTCTTGTAAGAATTTCTCCGTTCAATTCTAAACAACTGCGGCATACTTCTTTTTCAATGGTTGAAATTATTCCTAAATTTGAAAAGACAAATAGTGCAGATCTTGTTTTGGAAGATAAAGATCTCGATATTTCCATTGCAAAATCTGGCGGCCCTGGAGGTCAGAATGTAAATAAAAGAGAAACGGCTGTGCGCATCATTCATAGGCCGACAGGACTTTCTGTTCATGTAACATCTGAGCGTTCTCAAGCACAAAATAAAGAAAAAGCTTTGGATATTTTGAAAGGTAAACTTTTTAAACAAATGGAAGAGGAAAGAGTTGCTCGAGAAAAGGGAATGTATATTAGTAAGACTACTTCTATAGAGTGGGGAAATCAGATACGATCATATGTTTTTCATCCATATAAAATGGTTAAAGATCATAGGACAGATGTTGAGACGAGCCAGGTGGACAAAGTACTTGAAGGAGACCTCGATGATTTCATCGCCGCCGAGCGTGCACTTTAGGATTTGTGATATAATTAGGCCATGATTTACTTCGATAAAGTAAGCAAAATTTACCCTGATGAATCTATGGCCCTTGATAAGGTTAGTTTTACTGTTGAACCGGCAGAGTTTGTTACTATTGTGGGGCATTCTGGGGCTGGAAAGACCACTTTGATGAAGATGATTATCGCTGAGGATAAGCCAACTTATGGATCTGTATTCTTTGAATCAGCCAATGTTCATAAGCTTGGAAAAGGTCAGATGAATAAGCTTCGCCGCCGAATAGGGACGGTGTTTCAGGATTTTAGGTTGATTGCGAATAAGACGGCATATGAAAACATTGCATTTGCTATGGAGGCGGTTGGGAGGACTGATAGTGAAATAAAGAGTGATGTTCCGCATGTTCTTGAGCTTGTGGATTTGGGAAATAAGATATGGAACTTTCCTCACGAGCTTTCAGGAGGTGAGAAACAGAGAGTGGCGATCGCACGTGCTATCGTTACTCAACCTGATATAATTATGGCCGATGAACCGACAGGAAATCTTGATCCAGTAAACACTCTTGAGATCATCAAAATTTTCCAAAAGATTCATAAGCTTGGTACAACCGTTATACTTACCACTCACGATAAAAGCGTTGTCGATGAGATTGGAGGCCGAGTGATCACCATGGAAAAAGGTAAAGTTATCCGCGACGATAAGCACGGCAAATACGTTTTATAATAAGTATTCATGTTTACATATTTTAAAAGAATAATTCGCACGGGTTTTATAAATTTTTGGAGAAATGGATTTCTTTCTTTTTCAGCTGTGATTGTTATCACCCTTTCGCTTACCGTTTTTGGAGCCTTGATTTTTGGTAGTGCCTTCGGTCGCGCTTTGATAAAAGCAGTTAAAAATAAAGTAGATATAAACGTTTATTTTACTCTTGATACTCAAGAATCGGATATTTTTTCACTAAGAAAGACTATAGAAGCATTACCGGAAGTTCTCAAAGTTGAATACATTTCTCGTGATCAGGCTCTTACAGATTTTAAAACAAAATGGCAAGATAATGCACTTATCATGCAAGGACTTGATGAAATCGGTTCAAATCCATTTCCAGCAGTTCTAAATATAAAAGCCAAAGAGCCATCTCAATACGCTGGTATTGCCACATTCCTCAACGGTAAAAATTCATCTCAAAATGGCACTGATATCATTGATAAGATTAACTACAATCAAAATAAACTAATCATTGATCGTCTCGGTCGAATAATTCCAGCCGTTGAAAAGACAGGTTCAATCATCGCTATTCTCTTCGTAATAGTTGCTATTGTTATCGTATTTAATACCGTACGACTTATTATTTTTACAGCAAAAGATGAAATCTCAGTTATGAAGCTTGTTGGTGCATCAAATATTTACATTCGAGGTCCATTTGTTATTTCTGGTGCAATGTATGGAATATTCTCAGGGATTTTGACTTTGATTATCCTCGGCGCTTTTGCATTCTATAGTGACGCCATGATTATGAAATTTGCTGGTATTCAAAATGTAAATGACTTCCCAATTCTTACAAATGTCTTCTCAAGTTATTTCCTTCAAAACTTTGGTCAAATATTTGGCATCATCATGGGCTCTGGAATTATTCTTGGAGCCATATCAAGTTATATGGCTGTTAAGAGGTATTTACGGGTTTAAAATATGTGATAATATACGATTATGAGACGAAAGACTGTTACGAAAGAAAAGAAAGTAAAGAATAAGAAAACCAATCATAAATATATTTTCGTCGTTGGTGGAGTTATGTCTGGAGTGGGAAAAGGTATTGCTACATCTTCTTTAGGCACCCTTCTTCAGGCGAAGGGGTACAAAGTTAATCTTGTTAAAGCTGACCCCTATTTAAATGTCGATGCAGGAACAATGAACCCCACTGAACACGGTGAGGTTTTTGTTTTAAATTCTGGATTGGAGACTGATCAAGATATGGGAAACTACGAACGTTTCTTGAATAGAGATTTGAAACATGAGGATTATATTACTTCAGGAATGGTGTATAAGTATGTCATTGATAAAGAAAGAAATTTGGGATTTGGTGGACGATGCGTCGAGGCTGTGCCGCATATTCGTGATGAAATCGTTAGTCGATATGAAAATGCTGCTAAGTTAAATAAATCAGAAATTTCAATTATTGAAATTGGTGGTACTGTTGGAGATTATCAAAACATTATGTTCATCGAAGCAGCTCGTGTTTTGAAAATTAAGCACCCAGAAGATATAATCTTTGTCATGGTTAGTTACCTTCCAATTCCAAATAAAATTGGTGAAATGAAAACTCGACCAACTCAAAATGCAGTGAATCAGCTAGCAGGATACGGTGTCCATACTGATATTATCATCGCCCGATCTGAAGTTCTTGTGGATCAAAAGAGAAAGGAAAAAATTGGTATCGCATGTAATATTTCTACAGAAAATGTCATCTCTGCGCCAGATATTGATAGTGTCTACGATGTGCCTTTGAACTTTGAGAAAGATAAGATTGGCAATATTATTTTGAAATCACTTAAACTCGAAAAAAGAAAGGGCCCAGGACTCGGAGCTTGGAAGAAATTTGCTCAAGCTGTAAAGAATACTGAAAAAGAAGTGAATATCGCTATTGTCGGAAAATATTTTAGTACGGGAGATTTTGTTCTTACTGATGCATACGTTTCGGTTTTGGAAGCCATCAAATACTCTGCATATTCACAAAAAGTTAAGCCTAAGATTCATACAGTCAATGCAAATGATTTCGAAAAAGAAAATGCTGATTATTCTGTTCTCGATAAATTTGATGGAATCGTGGTTCCTGGAGGATTTGGAGAAAAGGGAATTGAGGGAAAGCTCAATGTTATACGTTACGCTCGAGAAAATAAGATCCCATATTTTGGACTTTGTTATGGTATGCAGCTAATGACTATTGAGTACGCTCGAAATGTTCTCGGTCTCGATGGCGCTCATACTGCTGAGATAAATCCTAAAGCACCTCACGTTATCATCGATATTATGCCAGATCAAAAGCAAAAACTTTTAGATAAAAATTATGGAGGAAGTATGAGGCTCGGGACATATAAAGCGAACCTTTTAAAAGGCTCAATTGCTGAGAGTGCCTATGGAACTTCAACCATTCTCGAACGACATCGACATCGATACGAAGTAAATCCAAAATATATTAAAGAGATAAGCGATGCTGGTTTGGTATTTTCTGGAACGTCACCAGATGGAACGTTGATGGAAATCGCCGAACTTCCTGTCACGGAGCATCCATTTTTCTTGGGCACACAATTCCATCCAGAATTCCTCGCTCGACCACTTTCTCCACATCCTCTTTTTACTCAATTTATCAAAGCGGCTAAGAATAAGGGTCTGAAATAAAATTCTGATAAATTTTTTATTTAGATTTTATTGATTTTTTATTAGGATTTCATCTCCTTTTGCTACGATAAAGAAGTTATAAGGTCGATATAACAAATGTTCATGTTTGAGTTTGTTTTTCTATCTGCAGAAACACCTTATCGGGGGTACACGATAAGGTGTTTACTGTAAGGGTTATAAATGATTATTTTTTCCAGCGGCGATCTTCTTTTTGATCGTCTTTCTTTTTATCTTATTTCTTATGCTCTGGAGCATGTATCATTCCGCACTTTTTGTATTTAAGGCCTGATCCACAAGGGCAAGGGTCATTTCTTCCAACTTCTGGCTTCTTTGGAGCTTGAGTCTGTTCATGTTGATTTGTCTCACCTGTAATACTTTGCGCATTCTCATGCACTTCTTTGAGCTCAACTGCCTCTGGAGTTATTATTCCGCCACCAACGTGGGGTAGGAGATTGACGATTTGATTGTTGATCGCGGCCTGCATTTCTTTGAAAAGGCGCAAGCCCTCTTTCTTGTATTCAACCAAAGGATCTCTTTGACCGTATGCTCGTAGGTTTACTGATGATCGCGTATAATCCATAACTTCTAGATGTTCAACCCAGAATGTATCGATAGATTGGAGCATAAGCTGTCTAACCACTGCAAGGAAGCGCTCTTTTGAAAGTAGATCTATTTTTTCCCGAACAATTTTCTTTAGATCTGCATTGTCACCAATTACTTCCATAATTTTCGTTTCTACTACTTCTGGAGTTCCAAGAAGGATTGCTCGTCGTCGTTCATATACGGTTTTTCTTTGATGGTTCAAAATATCATCGTATTCCAAGATGTGCTTTCGAGAATCAAAATTAAAGCCTTCAATCTTTGACTGAGCACTTTCGAGAGACCTGGTGATAATACGATTTTCGATTGCTTCATCTTCGGCAACGCCAAGTTTACCCATCAGACTTTTAACGGTATCTGAAGCAAAGACACGCATGAGAGAGTCTTCGAGCGATACGAAGAATTGTGTTGCACCTGGATCACCCTGACGACCTGATCGTCCTCGAAGCTGATTGTCGATTCGTCGAGCTTCGTGTCGTTCTGTTCCAAGAACAAAGAGACCTCCAATTGATTTTATTTCTTCATACACATCCTTTCCTCCAGGATTGCCTCCAAGCTTAATATCCACTCCTCGACCTGCCATGTTTGTGGCAATAGTCACCGCACCTTTTTTACCTGCTTGAGCGATGATCTCTCCTTCACGTTCGTGGTTCTTGGCATTTAGAATTTCATGTGGAACACCTTCAGCTTTTAGAAAATCAGATAACACTTCATTTTTTTCTATAGAAACTGTACCAATAAGTACTGGCTGGCCAGCTTTATTTAATTCTTTAACTTTCTTTGCAATAGCTTTATATTTTCCTATTTCAGTTTGGAAAATCAAATCATTATTATCATTTCTTTGTTGAATTTTATTTGTTGGAACCATGATAGTCTCCAATCCATACACTTTATAGAACTCTTCAGCAGAGGTTGATGCTGTACCTGTCATACCTGATAGTTTCTTGTATAGTCTAAAGTAATTTTGGAACGTAATAGAAGCAAATGTTCGACTTTCTTTTTGAACAGTTACACCTTCTTTGGCTTCGATCGCTTGGTGCAAACCTTCTGACCAACGTCGTCCTGGCTGAAGGCGTCCTGTAAAAGTATCGACGATAACGATGCCATCTTCTTTGATCACGTACTCTGTATTTAGATTATAAAGTGCCTTGGCTTTAACTGCAGTTTCCAAATGGTGAACGTACTTTATTCCTTTTTCTGTATAAATATTATCAACGCCAAGTTTCTTTTCCGCTTTTTCAATTCCCTTTGGAATCAAAGAAATACTTCTTTGCTTTTCATCGACAGTGTAGTCTTCGTCTTTCACAAAATCTCGAACCATGGCCGCAAAGATTTGATAGAGGTTTTCTGAATCAGTTGTTGGTGCAGAAATGATGAGAGGAGTTCGAGCTTCATCGATAAGAATAGAATCGATTTCGTCTACAACGGCATAATTGAATTCTCTTTGTCGGAGATTTTTTTCTTCATATTCCAAATTGTCTCGTAGATAGTCAAAACCGAATTCATTGTTTGTCCCATACGTAATATCAGCCATATACGCTTCGTGTCGTGTGACTGGGCGAAGGTATTCGTGAACGACTTTGAATGAACCGAGTTCATCACGGGTCTCGTCCAATTCCTTGTGATTTGGATCATACATAAAAGACGATTCATGATTGATAACTCCCGTTGAAAGTCCGAGGAAATTGTAGATTTGACCCATCCAAACAGCGTCTCGTCTTGAAAGATAATCGTTAACGGTTACAACGTGAACTCCTTTTCCTGTAAGTCCATTGAGATAGGCTGGCAAAGTAGCCACAAGAGTTTTTCCTTCTCCAGTTCGCATCTCTGCAATACTTCCACTATTTAGTATTGCGCCTCCTATAAGCTGTACATCGAAGTGTCTTTGCTTCAAAACACGTTTTGAGGCCTCTCTGACCACGGCGAAGGCCTCAGGGAGGATAGATTCGAGAGTATCGCCGTTAGCTAGTTTGGTCTTAAATTCAGTGGTTTTGGCTCGTAAAGTCTCATCAGAAAGGGTAGAAATAGCAGGTTCAAAAGTATTTACAAGTGCTGGAATAGTCTCGTATTTTTTCAGTAATTTCTTATTAGGATCGCCGAATATATTCTTTAATGAAAATGCCATAGTAGAAGGCATCATAGCACATATTCTACCTCTGGTTCAATCTCAATTCCTGTTTTATCGTATACTTCATCAACCATCTTTTGGGCTAGGGCAATAATCTCTGCCGCAGTCGCTCCACCATGATTTATGAGGACTAAAGCCTGATTTCGAAAAGTTCCAACATTTCCTTTTTTCACTCCTCTAAAACCGCAAACATGATCGAGAATCCAAGCGATAGGAATCTTTACTTTTTTATCATTTACTTTGTGTAAAATCATTTCAGGATACTTTTTCAAAAGGGCTTGAGCTTGAGCATTTGGCACAATGACGTTTTTGAAAAACGAACCAGCAGTTCCATATTCTTTTACATCAGGAAGTTTTCTTTGGCGGATCTCGATAACGGCATTTCGAACTTGCTTGAGAGTTGGTTCCTTTATCTTTTTAAAATCAAAATATTCTTGAACGTCTTTGTAACCAATATTTAATGTCCCTCGATTGCTTAGTCTAAAAGTAACTGAAAGTACGATATATTTTTTTGGATCTTCTTTAAAAATACTATCTCTATATGAAAACTTGCATTCGGTATTTGAAAGATCTTTATATTCGTCTTTAACGACATCAAGAACGTGTACTGATATAACCGTATCTTTTAATTCACTTCCATATGCGCCAATATTTTGGACTGGAGCAGCACCGACTGTTCCAGGAATATATGAAAGGTTTTCTAAACCATAAAGACCTTTCTCGACAATTTGACTAACAAAACTATCCCAGTTTTCACCAGCTGAGGCAGTCACGAAAACATCCGTACCTTCTTCTTTATATGTAACACCTTTCATTTCCATCTTAATAACGATTCCTTCAAAGCCTTCATCGGCTACGAGAATATTTGAGCCCCCACCCAGAACAAAAAAGGGAACTCTATATTTTTTTGAAAAATTAACTGCTTCGATTAATTCATCTTCATTTCGAACAACACAAAAATGCTTGGCTGGCCCACCAATGCGAAAAGTCGTTAGATCTTTGAGGAGGATATCTTTTTGGATTGACATGGCATAGTTATATCATGTTTGAAAGGTGATTGCACCGAATGTTGACGAACGGGTGTTAGCTCCAAATATAATGTCTAAATTAAGATGTGAGTACAGCCGGTCGTCAACACTTGAAACAATCAGATATATTATAGCAAGGATTCAATCCACTACACAATTGAGGCTATCCATAGTAAAATGTATCTCTCGATGAACTATCAAATTTTTATTGATCAAAATCAGATCTTAGGAGGGAATGTAGTTACTCTGGCTTTCATTTTCCTTCTTATAATTCTACTCATCATCTATCTATGTATGATGATCTGGATAAAACTTATTGCTTATGAAACTTTGAAATATGAATTCATCACTATCATCGCTCACAAGTTTCGTACACCTCTGACAAAGATAAAATGGATAATCGAAGGCATTTTGGACATTGAAAAGGACTCTTTTAAAAAGGAAAATCTCATAAATCTAAGTAATTCAAATCAAACCCTAATAAATCTAACTGGTACTCTCATAGAACTCACTGATTCTGCTGATGATGCTTTGACCTCTTATAAATTTGAAAAAGTAAATATTTGTGAATTCGTCAAAAAAATTACAGACGCTCTAAATACTCGTTTCCATGAACAAAATCTTTTTGTTGGAACGAATTTTTCTGATCCAGAGATTTTTGTGAAGATAGATAGAACCAGAATGGAATTCGTTTTTCAGACTATTATGGAAAATGCTATAAACTACAGTTATACTGGGAAGAATGTTGATATACAAGTTAAAAAAGAGGGAAGGAAGGTGGCAGTTTCTGTTATAGATCAAGGAATCGGTATTGATCCTGCGGATAGTCCTAGAATATTTTCAAAGTTCTTTAGGGCAAAAAATGCTAAGTCTATGGATACAGAAGGTTTCGGAGTTGGGCTTTATTTAGCAAATTCTATAGTTAAAAAACATTCAGGAAAATTAAAGATTTCTTCACCTGGAGTCGATAAGGGAACAACAGTGACAATTCTATTGAAAGTGGTAAAATAGTAACGAAAGGGACTCATATAAACAATGTCTAAAACTATATACTTAACTGCAGTCTCACTGCTTATCCTTAGTGCTACTTTCAATACTGTTTATGCATACTCTTTTTCCAATAGTCTAAAACTTGGTTCATCCGGCAAAAATGTTGCGCAATTGCAGGATTGGTTGGTTGAAAATAATTTTTTAGTAATTCCAAAAGGTATTGCAAAAGGGTATTTTGGTTATTTGACTATGGGTGCAGTTTCTAAATATCAAAAGACCGTAAATCTTCCAAATACAGGATTTTTTGGTCCTCTGACTCGTAACTTATTAAATTCAAAAATAGCTCAAAAGTCTCAATCTGAAAGATTGTCACCAATACTGTCTAGTATTATTCATCATTCTCAATCTGAAAGATTGTCACCAATACTGTCTAGTATTATTCATCAAAATACTGACTTAGTAAATCACCATAGAACTGATGCTACAGACGAAAACAGTGATCCAATAATAAGTAATCTTTCTGCGACTCTCGGATCGGCTATAAATAAATACGCAACGACCACTGCATACCATGTTAGCTATTCATTTACCCTGACCGCTGGGAGTAAGGATATATTTATTTCTTCCAATCCAGCACTGGCGCTTGCAACATCCAGTTCTGGACTTCTGGCTTCATCAAGTCTCCCACTTTCCGGCGTCAGCACTTTTCCTATATCGGTGAGTGGTGATTCCTCGGAGAAAACTCTTTTAGGTTATTTTGCAATTCCAGCATCAAAATCTAGAACTTTTACTTATTCAGGTATCATCGATAATCTAGAAAGTGCAGGTGGCACTAAGACATTTTCTATAACATCTATTAATTATGGATTGAGTACATTGGCACTTACAAATACAGCAACTACAACAGGTTTATCTTCTTTGAGTCTAAGTGTTTATATGCCTGAAAATAGTATATCGATAATTCCATCCCAATATAGTGCAAGTAACCCACTCAAGGTTATGTTCTTTGGAGATAGTATAACGTGGGGATCTGATGCTGGTTCTTCTGGTCAAGGAGGGTATCGTCGATATTTACAAAATGATTATATTAATTACGGAGATCTTTCGGGTAAATACCAACCGGTCGGATGGATGCCACATACTAATTTTTCTGGAAATGGTCCTTCTGCACCTTTGGATGACCATAGTTTTTCTGCGCCCGGTGCTGGTTGGAGGGTGGCTGGTGGGTCTTATTCTTTTGAAGATTTTATAACAGGTTCAAGTGGCGCATCTACTACTTCTGAATTTCCAACTGATATGATCTATCTTCTTGCTGGAGTTAATGATATTGGTTACGGTGCTAGTGAGGCTGATACAGAAACATATTTTTCAAGTGGCCTCGATGAAATAATGGCAATATATCCAGATGCTGTTTACGTGATCGGTACTTATCCAAAATTCCCAGCAGGGCAGACTATCAGTGATGCTACAATGCAGACATACAATAACTTTATAAAAGCTCAAATAATCAGTCGTCGTGCTGCGGGTAAGAGAATTTTCTTAGCTGATCATTATTCAGCAATGGTAGCTGCAAACCTTACAGATGGCTCACCTTCATCTTTTTTCAATACGGATAACGTCCATCCAACACAAAGAGGTTATACACTTTTAGCTGATACATGGTTTAGAAGTGGAGCTATCAGAGTAACAGATGCTACTCCAACGATTACCAGTTCAGCACCAACGGCGGCGACACTTGGTGTATCATATTCATTTACTCCGACTGCGTCAGGTACAGGTCCATTTACTTGGGATATTTCTTCAGGTTCTCTACCATCTGGATTAACTTTAAATTATTTAACAGGAGCAATCACAGGTACACCAACAGGCATAGGAACAACCAACTTTACTTTACGTGTAACTGGATATAGTCAAACTACTACTCAGAGTACAAGTATCACAGTCACAGCGCCACTTCTCACTGATAACCTTATTGAGGTTTGGGAAATGAATGAGACAACTGCTATTGATAGAGTTGGCTCATATGCATCAAAAGTTTTGTCAGGGTCTGTGGCCGCTGCCAGTTCTCCATCTGGATATGCAGCTGGACCTTTTGGGACTCAAGTGGGATCTACTGATACAGCTTTTGATTTGAGTGGAGACTTTAGTGTACAAACATGGGTTAAGTTTGATTCGCTAAATTTTAATCCTTACTATCTCGTTACAAAACCAAGGAACTGGTATTTATGGGGAGATAATTATGGTATACCACTGCGCTATGATTTCTCTGTCTGGACAGGTTCGTCATATCAGACTGTTCATAGCGCAAATGTCAGTCCAGATACAGGTTGGCATCGTATCGTAGCTTGGCATGTAGCTTCTTCAAAACAAATAAATATTCAAATCGACAATGGAGTCGTGAGTTCAGTTACATATACTGGAACCGTCTCAACGTATCCATCACAGAATCTTTCTCTCGGACATTATTTTGAACCAGACTACGGCTTCTATGCAGGGTATACTATAGATGCTCATATGGACCAGCTATCTATATGGTCACGAGCACTAGGAACGTCTGAACGGTCAACACTTTATAATTCAGGTACCCCACTTCCTTATACTAGTTATTGATTTATTTGAAAGAATCAATATTATTTCTTTCTACGGTCAGTGGTCAAAATGAAGTCTTCTCGAACAGAGTAGGAAAAGTTATTTTTATAATCTTCTAAAAACCAATCTCGTACTTCCAGCGGAAGAACAGGAAGGCTGGCTATTTCTTCTATATTTCTCCAGAGTGGTTTATATTGATTTGATTCATTTGTATCAATAGATTCATTACCTTTTCCTAATTTTGGTTCACCTGAAATATATTTACAGAGATAGAAATTTTGTTCAGTATTTTCATCGGTCAATTTGTAAAGTAACTTTTCGACTGAAACTATAATTGAGGTTTCTTCGAGTAACTCTCGGCACACTGTCTCTTCAAGAGTCTCTCCTACCTCTTGTCCTCCACCAGGGAATACAAAGTATTCTTTATTTTTGACTTTTCGCCACAATAAAAGTATCTTATACTTATCTTATGAATACTAAAAATCTTATAAATCTTCTAAAAAAAGCTCACATCATTAAGTACGGAAATTTTAAATTAAAAAATGGTGAATACTCGACTTACTATTGTGATATAAAACAAGCTTTCGGCGATCCAAAAATCCTCAATGCTATCATTATGCACTTACTCCAGCTCATTCCAAAGAAAGCAACATGTATCGCCTGTTCTGGATATGGAGGAATCACCCTTGCATCTCTAGTTGCTTTTAAAATGAAACTGCCATTGGTTCTCGTGCGAGATGTGGCCAAAGGGCATGGGACGAAGAAAGTCATTGATGGTTATGTTCCTACAAACAAGGACACTATATGCATTATTGATGATGTTTTTACCATGGGCACGAGTATAGGAAAAACTAAAGAAAGTTTAAAAATGACAAAATGTAAATTTGCAAAATCAGTGGTTGTTCTTGATAGGTCAGACAAAGGGGAGGTGGTGAGTGTTTTAAGATATACCGATTTTATTTAGGTTAGGAGGGAATTGATTCCTTGAATATTTTCCATTATATCTTTGAAATTCTTATTACACACATTGATAGTGAGCAAATATATAAAACTTTACTATTTCGATCATAAAAAGCACCTATCCAGAAATCGTACTATAGAAATTGTAGTTTGATTTTCATAATTTAATTTTAACATTTCGTACGACAAATGATACCTCTAGGTTACCAGGTATGAAAAACTAGTTGGCTGCCGGACTTGGAATCGAACCAAAATTTTCGCTTTCAGAGAGCGACGTACTACCTTTATACGATCCGGCAATATCACTAAAATACCCCAAAAATGGCCTTTACGCAATCGCCTTGCACTATTTCATCATCACGATATAATGTAATCATGTGAGTACGAGAAAGCCTTTGGCTTAGCTGTCAGTACTTCAATATAAAATGTCTACATAAGGTCCTGCCTCGGCAGGATTTTGTGTTTATGGC
>JANXRK010000020.1 GCA_025353045.1 Candidatus Tayloriibacteriota bacterium | reverse complement strand
CCTGCTGTCTCTTTTGGTAAATTACTTAAAGCATTATATTTTGAAAGTCTTCGAAATACTGCATCGGCAATTGTCCTTGTGGTGGCACTATTTGAATATTGTTTTTCAGGGACATAGATGGCGATACCAGAGTATTGCCCTGGTGAACCTTTATTACTTCGTGGATAATCATTGAAATGAATATGGATAGCGATATCAACATGGTTTTCATTGTTCCATTTATTTATTCCATAAAGTCTCAGCGCAGTATTTTGGGGAGCAGTGTTGTGTATTACCCCATCAGCCACCTTGTGAACACTTCCATCATTTACTAAATGAATCATTTCTTCCTTATTTGTCTTTACGAAAGCAGCAATATCGTCCCAATTATTTTTAAAATAACTTTCAAGATCGCTATTCCAGGCATTTTTGTCTCGAGCTACGATAACTTCATAATGAGAATTGTTTTGGAAAAAACCTTGTAAATCCTGAGCGAGATCAACCGTCATTTCTCTTTCTTTAAGATTTTTATATTCTGTTCCACCAAAACCTGGCTCGTGTCCTGGCACAATCATGATGCGAACTTTTGGTTGAGTGCTACTCTGAGAGATTGCATTGTATTTAACATGCAGTTGTGTGGATGTAATTCCAGGCTGAAAGAAAACCGCCGCCACACCTTTTCCGACATAGGTAAAGATATTATCTACAAAACGAGTACTACTCGGATACACCGCAATGAGCCAAGGTGTTCCCACAACCGCGAGAGCTATAAAGGCGATGATACTATATTTGTAGTATTTCATTTTGTAAAAGTGTAATATAAGAATTGTATGCCAGAATTGCCCGAAGTACAAACCACGGTTTCAGGACTAAACAGAGCCATTTCTGGGCTTATTATCGTGGACGTTTGGACGGATTATAACAGTTCATATTTTTATGGTGGCGATACAATAAAAGATCCGAAGTATTTTAAAGATTTTAAAAATAAAATTCTCAAAGCAAAAGTTACAAGCGTTACTCGCCGAGCGAAAAATATCTTGATTCATTTGTCGAACAAAACGACTATTCTTGTTCATATGAAAATGACTGGGCATTTGATGTATGGAGATTATAATCGCGCAGACCCTTTTAATAGATTCATTCATTTCATCGTGACTTTTTCAAATGGAAAAACTATGGAACTTTCCGATATGAGAAAATTTGCAAAAGTCACACTCCTAGATTCCCCTGCTCTTCACAAAACAATTCATCTCAAAGATATTGGTCCGGAGCCTTTAGAAAAAGATTTTACTTTTAAAATCTTCAAAGAACAAATTTATAAAAAGCCTCATTGGAAAATAAAGTTAGCTCTACTGGATCAAACACTGATTGCGGGCATTGGAAATATTTATAGTGATGAAAGTCTCTGGCGAGCATATATTCATCCAGAAAGTACTGTAAAGAAAATCCCTGAGCCAAGACTTAAGAAACTTTATAAAGCCATTCGAACAACGTTGGCACTTGGTATCGATTTTGGAGGAGATTCGATGTCGGACTATCGAAATATTCACGGTGAACCTGGCAAATTTCAAGAAAAGCACATGGCATATCAAAAGACCGACGAGTCTTGTAGAAAAAAAGGTTGCAAAGGAATTATAAAAAGAATTGTCGTTGGTGGAAGAGGAACACATTTTTGTCCTGTGCATCAAACACTATTCAAATAGTTCAGAGTGAGAGCCAATATCTGCAAGACCCAATTCCTCGTCTTTAATCCTGTATATAAGCAAAAAATCGAATTCTATATGACACTCTCTAAAACCTTCCCATGTGCCTTTTAGTGCATGGTCTTTAAAATTCTTTGGCAACTCAGAACCTGAAGAAAGAATCTCTACAATTTTTCGTAAATCACTATTATCAAATGATCCAGATCCTTGTAGTCTCTTCAACGCTTTTACAAATTTTTTAGAGAAAATAACCCTATATCGCATTAACGAAGGATATCGTCAAACATTTCTTTAGTGGAAGAATATCTTTTACCATACTTTTTTGCCCAATCAAGTTCCTTCTTTAGTTCCGCAACATATTTAGGATCATTCATTCTTCCCTTTTTTGTATTGATATCAAACGGAATCGACTCCGTAGTCACTACTTTAGTTAAAAATATCTTTACAGCAGAAGAAAGATCCAGACCAATCTTTCCAAGAACTTTTTGAGCTTGCGCCTTTGTTGTTTTGTCTATTCTTACATTTAATGTTTGTGTAGCCATAGAGTAAGTATATACAATGTATACACAATGTCAATACACTACTTTATGAGAGAATATAATACTATTCCAGCCGCTACTGAAACATTGAGACTTTCCTTTTGACCTAGCATAGGTAATTCGAGAATGACGTCACACATTTTCAAAAGACTTTTATCTATACCGTTCACCTCTTCACCTAACACAACCAAAATATCTCTTTTAACTTCAAAATCTCTATAATCAATAGATATTGCATCTTGTTCAACACCCACGATTTGAAACTTATCTTTCTTTAGTTTTTTAATCAGTTCCCTTGGATCGGAAATGCTTTCCCAAGCCACAGTCTTTTCTGCTCCAAGAGAGGTTTTTGAAATATCCGTCCGTGTACGACCAAAACGGTCAATCGGCGCAGGTGTATAACCAGAAATGTAGATCTTCTTTACACCTGCAGCATCCGCCGTACGGAAAATAGCCCCAACATTGTGGGTGCTTCGTATATCATGGAGGAGAATATGAATCTGTGATACCATATCAATACTTTATAGTAATTTAATCAAATATCAATATGTTTTCACTTTTTCCATCATTACTGAGCTTCCAGTCATTTGCACCTCTCCTCTTACGAGTGACTCTTGGAGCTGTCTTTCTTCTTTGGGCCTATAACATATTTAAAAAACGCGAGACTGGTAAAAGACGAGCTCTCGGGATTTTGGATGCTGTTGTAGGCATTTCACTTGTTGTCGGTTTTCTCACGCAATTATCTGCGCTCGTGTGTGCAATTATGCTTGGCTTTCGACTTTTTAAGAAGATTCAAAGCAAGACCTTTCTCACGGATGGTATCAATTATTATTTGATTCTTTTTGTTATTTCTATCTGCCTTATTTTCACAGGAGCTGGATTTATCGCCTTCGACCTTCCACTTTAGACAAAATGTGATATAGTTTTCGGCATACGTTTTTTAGGTATAGATAAGCTAAATATTTGCGCCCATAGCTCAGTTGGTAGAGCAACTCCCTTTTAAGGAGTGGGTCGTTGGTTCGATTCCAACTGGGCGCACCCTTTAGTGAGACAGATCGAGAGGGGTAAAATTGTTGATTTGCTTCAGTAAAGAACAAATGTAGGCTAAGATTAATGCCAATGGAACAATTTCCCCCAAACCAAAAAGAGTCAGGAGTAAACAGAGTCGTAGGTTTTGAATCTGATAAAGAAAAGAAATTTCTGCAGTATTTCAAGAATAAATTTGAAACGAATTCTTCTGATTCAAAAGAGAAAGAAAAAACCAGCGAACAGGAAGAGTTGATCGGACGCCTCAACAAGGAGATGTGTGACTTTCTTATTGAATATGGAGTTGATGCTGTTGAAATTTCTCCAAACAACGTCCATATTCTTGATAAGGCAAAGTTTACAGAAGAAGAATTGAAAAAAATTCAGAAGCAGTTTGGCACTGAAAATGGATTCTATTCAGCCCTCAAGCAGAGTGTCGTAATCATGAAAGACTATGATGCAAGCAAGCTTTCTTTCCTTCAGACGCTTGTACACGAAATGCTTCATCTCCAAGGCTTCTACTCATATCAGAAGAGTGCGCAAGACGCTGCTGATCTTACCTTAAGAAACGAAAATGATTCCGCAAATATGAATATTCGGCGATCAGGATTTTCTATAGGTACAAGAGATGGCAAAAGACTACTTTTTCACAAACTCAACGAATCAGTGATTACTGAATTGGAAATTCGATTTGAAAAAGCATGTATGGCAGAATGGACAGAATTAGCAACAGAACTAAAAGTTCGAGATGAATATATTGATCAAGTTGCACAACGAGACAATGTCCCCATAGAAAGAGTGAAGCAAACAGTTGCCGGCCTTAAAGGTAATGAGTTGATAGGATATAAATGGGTGAGCTATCAATACCACGAAGAACGCCAGCAGTTTAATTCTTTGGTCGACGAATTGTATGAGAAAAATAAAAATGATTTTGAATCCAGAGAGGATGTGTTTAAATTGTTTGCTTAAGCGACGATGAACGGTAAACTTCTATCTGTGGCGCGACTTATTGAAAAAACCTTTGGCAAGGGTTCATTCAGAATGATCGGTGAAAGAAGCGCGGACAAGCCAGACCGAGAGGTCTAATTGTGATATATTGAAAAGCGTCAAAGAACCCTTACGGGGTCTCATCTCACAATATCCGAGACCTCGAGGGAGCACACGCTAGTGAGACAGACCGAGAGGCTTTAATTGCCTCAAGGTCAACATGTAAGTTATAATGAACGTATGCAAGATAAAACCTACACCCTGACCCAACATTTTACAGAGATCGGTGCAGAAAAATTAGAGTCTCTTGTTATGGAAAAAGTGGGAGAAAAAGTGTCCGATCTAGTCTTTTTTATCCACGGCTTCAATTATTTTGGAGCTTGGGAGAGTTTGTTTTTTGGCAACGGCATCACAGAAGAAGGATGGACCCCCGTTTTTATTTCTCAACCAGGTTTCGGATATTCTTCTGTATCCAGAGATTACTGTGGCCCAAAAACATACGATAGTATTGCAAAAGCAATCGAGGAAGTTTCTGCTAAATATAATATTCCTTCAAAGAAAAGAATAGTGTGGGGAGTTTCTCGTGGTGCTATCGTTACCTCTCTTCTGTCTTCAAAATACCCGAATCTTGCGGCTGGTTTCATATGTCAATCAGGCTGCTATGATTTCAAAAAAGATTTTGAACGCCCAGACAAAAACCCCGAAATTAAGAAAAATGTTATTGAAGAAACAAATGGAGCTTCAGAAGAAGCCCTGAAGGAAAGATCTGTTGTTAATTTTGTATCCAACATTGCGAAGCCCGTCCTTATTCTTCACGGCAAAGACGATGTCACTTTTAATGTTGATCAGGCTTATTTATTCATTCAAGCATTAGAAAAAGAAGGTAAACAGTACGAATCTAAAATAGTAGATGGCGAACATCAGATTGGGGTACTCGTTAGGAAACAGTTTGTATTTCCTTTCATTAAAAAAATCTTTACGGATTCTAAATAGTTGATTTGATATTCCCGACCGAGGTGCCTCAAATTGATATTCTAAAAGCATCGAAATACCCTTATACGGTCTCTTCCGAGACCGAGCAAGGGCACAACTAGATTTGATTTAACCAATCCTTAAACCACTCTACCTTTCCCATTCTCACATCTTCATAAACCTCCGCAATCTCTTTTGTCATTTCATTTTTAGGAATCTTTTTTCCATCAATACTTTTTAT
>JANXRK010000007.1 GCA_025353045.1 Candidatus Tayloriibacteriota bacterium | reverse complement strand
GGTGACAGTAACCAATATTCATCTTGTTAAAATAAACCTCATGATCGATGCTGATCCAAATAAATCGCCAGTTATTAGAACATATACTTCTCAAGTTAATTTGAGAAATCTTAAAGATAATTTATGAAAAATTTAAAAATGAATACAAAAATAAAAGGATTTATCTTGGTAAACGTTTTAGTTTTTGGAGTTATTGCTATGATTGTGACGTCAGCACTTGTAATGTGGGGAGCATCGATGCTTAAAAATACTCTCCAGCTCTCTGCGCGAGAGCAAGCAATGCAGATCGCTGAAGCGGGGATCGACTATTATCGTTGGCACTTGGCACATGCTTCAAATGATTATAAAGATGGTAATGCAACGACCACTAATGGTCCATTCGTGCATGATTTTGAAGATAAAGACGGTGTAGTTATCGGACAATTCGCTTTGACTATTACACCTCCATCGGTAGGATCTACACTAATTAAAATTCAATCAAAGGGTACAGTTGTTTCCAACCCCTCAATCCATAGAACTATTCAGGTTTCTTTAGCTATTCCTTCTTTTGCAAAATTCGCTGTAGTGGCAAATGATATTATGAATTTCGGAGTGGGTACAGAAGTTTTCGGCCCAATTCATTCAAACAATGGTATTCATTTCAGTGGTTTGGCCCACAATGTCATAACTAGTGCTTTGACTAAATATATCGATACTGATCAAAGCTCATCTTGGTATCAATTTGGCGTCTATACTTCTACTAGTCCCGACGAGCTCAATCAGGACTCCACTCCTCCTTCGGTTGTGCCAAGTCGTCCAGATGTTTTTATTGCTGGACGTCAATTTCCTGTAGCTGTCGTCGATTTCACCGGTATTACGACAGATCTATCTACGATGAAAGCCAATGCTATTTCTGGTGGAAAATATTTTGCAGCATCTGGTGCACAAGGTTATCACATTGTTTTAAAAACAAATGATACATTTGATATTTACAAAGTAAATTCTCTCAGAGCTGCCCCAGGAAGTTGCTCGAACACTCAAAGTGAGACAAATTGGGGAACGTGGAGTATCAATAGTGTGAGTGGGGTTCTTCAGCAAACACTTGTGGCAAATTATCCACTCCCAGCAAACGGTATTATCTTTGTCGAGGATCATTTGTGGGTTGATGGAAAAGTAAATTCAGCCAGAGTGACTATAGCTGCAGGGAAGTTTCCTGATAGTTCTGCCACCTGGAAAAATATTATTGTGAATGATGACCTACTCTATACTAATTATGATGGTCAAGACTCTGTAGCCCTTATCGCGCAAGGAGATATTACTACTGGTCTATATAACGATTTTAATGGTGATGAATCAATGAGAATTGATGCGGCTCTCATGGCTCAAAATGGTCGCGCTGGAAGATACTATTATTCTAGTTCATGTGGATCGACATATCTCGAAAATACCCTGACCTTGTATGGAATGATTGGAACCAATAAACGATATGGATTTGCATGGGGAAATGGAAGTAGTATCTCTTCTGGTTTCCAGATAAGAAATATTATTTATGATAGTAATCTTCTCTACGCTCCACCACCAAGCTTCCCTTTGACCTCAAATCAGTATACGACCTTGTCTTGGGGAGAAATTAACTAGATGGTATAATCGAAAGGCAAACCCTAATTTTGCTAAATTATGAAAAAAAGGATAATTGTAGGAAACTGGAAGATGAACCCGACTACGTTTGATGAAGCAAAAAGAATATTCAAGTCTACGAAGAGCGCCGCGGAAAAATTAAAGTCAGTCAGTGTAGTGCTATGTCCTCCTTTTGTCTATATCCCTCAATTATTGAATAGTCGAACAGAATCTGCTGTGTCTGTTGGTGCTCAAGATGTTTATTTCGAAGAACGCGGTTCTTTTACAGGAGAAATCAGCCCATTAATGCTCAAGGATTTGGGTATCAAGTATGTTATCGTCGGTCACTCTGAAAAAAGGGCAAAGGGGCAAACCGATGAAATGATTGCTAAAAAGGTGGCTATGCTTTTGGAAATTGGAATAAGTCCAATACTTTGTATTGGTGAAGAGACAAGAAGCGAAGACGGAGCTCATTTGGATTTCCTCAAGAGTCAGATCAAAAATTCTTTGAATAAAGTGTCAAAGAAAAATATCGGAGATCTTATCGTGGCCTATGAACCTATTTGGGCTATTGGAGCAAAAGAGGCAATGAAGCCAGAAGATATTTATGAAATGTCTATCTTTATCCGAAAGGTTCTAGCGGATTTGTACGGACACGATGAAGCTGTGGCGACTCCAGTTCTCTATGGTGGGTCGGTTAATTTTAGAAACGCTCTCGAAATCTTTGAAAAAGGCCAAATCAATGGCTTACTTGTTGGTCGAGAAAGTGTGAATGTTGCTGGATTTGTTGAATTACTTAAAACAATTGATGCATGAAAAATATAAAAGATGTAGAAAATTTAAATGGTGTGAAAGTCCTAGTTCGTTTGGACCTTAATGTTCCTATAGAGAACGGCCATATCGTTGATGATTTTAGAATCAGAAAGGCTTTACCTTTGATTAAGTATTTACGCGAAAAGGGAGCGCAGCTTATTTTGATGAGTCATATTGAGACTAAAGAAAAGCCTACACTTGAACCAGTTGCGAAATATTTCAAACAATTAGGCGTTGATGTCGTCTTTGAAAAAAAATATAAAAAGGTTTTAACAAGTAAGGAACCAATCCTTTTACTCGAGAACCTACGCGAGCATGAAGGTGAGAAGAAGAATGACAAGAAGTTTGCAAAAGAACTGGCTTCTCTTGGAGATATTTATGTAAATGAAGGCTTCTCTGTTTCTCATCGAGAGCATGCTTCTGTGTGTGCTATTACAGAATTTATTCCAAGTTATGCAGGATTACAGTTTCAAAGTGAAATTGATCATTTGAGTTTAGCCTTTAAACCCGATCATCCCTTTCTCTTTATTCTTGGTGGAGCAAAGTTTGATACAAAGCTTCCTTTGGTTGAGAAATTCATCTCTATTGCAGACACAGTATTTATCGGTGGAGCTTTGGCTAATGATTTCTTTATACAACAAGGTAAGGACATTGGTACGTCTCTAGTCTCAGAGAATGTTCCTGATTTATCTAAATTTTTAAATAATCCAAAATTGAGATTGCCTGTAGATAGCATTATGAAAGATACTGCTATCATGGATGCGGGTATGAAAACGGTTGATATGTTGCGAGGAGAGATTGATAAGGCCAAGTTTATTTTATGGAACGGTCCGCTCGGTGCTTATGAAACTGGTTATAAAGCAAGTACACTTCAGCTTTCAGAAATGCTATCTGATGCCACAAAGCGTGGAGCACAGACTATCGTTGGTGGAGGAGACACTTTGGCCACGATTGCAGAGCTCAAGCTTGAAGATTCA
>JANXRK010000070.1 GCA_025353045.1 Candidatus Tayloriibacteriota bacterium | reverse complement strand
TTTGTTTCTGAATTTCTTTTACCATTAATACTTACGGTAAATCTCAAATCAGGATTTGTAATACCTTTTGTAGCACTACTCAAATCCTTCGGTGTGATATTGAACGTAACTTTTCCACTTCCTCCAGCTTCAATATTGTTCAAATCAGAAGTCGTAATACTATTCCACACGATTTCACTATCAGCAGATTTATACAGGCCATCACTTGAAGAAACTGCAGTTTTATCAAAAGTAGATCCCGAAAGTTTTACGTGAATCTCTGCACCGATGATTGATGTTGGAAGATTGTTAAAGTAATTTACATCAACTTTGATTGGATTGTTAAATGATCCGACATAGGCTCCTGAGTTTGAATCAGAATTAAGCGCTAGATTAACAGACATGAAAGGTTTTTTGATTGAAACTTCTTGTGAGCCAGTAACATATTCAGTAGCAATTGCTTTATCATTTCCAATTCGAGAAGAGCCAGTTATAAATCTAAAAACTCGGACTTCATCATCCTGTCCTTCAAGCTTCCCTTTTATTTTTATAATTTTTTTCGTTCCAGGAGCAATATCACCGATTATCCATGTCGTATTATCTGACGTTGACGGCGGAACGTTTGAGGCCGTATAGGTAAATCCAAAAGGATACGCTGCTTTAAGCAATAGATTTTTAATAACTTCTTTTGAATTCGAATTCATGGTAACAGAAAGTTCAAATTCTTGGCCAGCATTTACTTCTTTAAAAGATGAAACCGAAAGTGTAAGCGGTGAAGAAGAGATAAGTAGATCAAATGTTTTTGTCTTTGGCAAAACTGCGTTCGACCCTTCCACGCGATACTCTACAGTAACCTTTACCTGCTTTGTACTATTTTCCTCACCATAGAAAATTGCGTGTATATCTTTTTGCCCCACTCCTCCTGGAGCAATATCAGGGATCAATTCTCTCGTATTCTTTAATTCCTTGAGACTATCATTTGCGTCAACTGTTCCTGTAGGATAATCAACTGACAAGTCAACAGACTGGAGCTTAATATTATTATGATTTGAAACTTGTATGCCAAATGTCACAGGTTCACCAGCCGCCACAGAAAGTGGACCGTTAATAGTTATATCAACGTTATTTGCAGAAACGATATTTCCACCCTTGATGACGAGAAAAGCTCCTATTCCAAGTGCCACCAAAAAGAAAATGATCGATGTTATGAGGAGCTTGGTGAGAAATGACATGGCTGTATTTTTATATTTTTGATTGATTCCTAGGTTTTCCGAAGATGTGTCTGTTGGATGGTCCCAATCAGTCTTTACATCACTTTCCGCTTCATGAAAGTGTAATCGCCGTTTAGTACGGATATCTGGGGCATTTCGGGAATATAAGGTCTTATTAAGATCCTCGATCTTATTTTGATCATCATTATTCATCGTCTTATTAGTATACCATGGGGATTAGAGCCTTTTATAGCTGACTTTCCTTGAGGGCAGCATTCACAATGTGGATAGCTTGGGCCTTTATTGGGATAAATTGGTCGAGGATTTCTTTGTTAAGTGAGTTATTTTCTAAGAAAGGCCCGATCTTTTCTGTCTTTTGTATATATCCTAAAGTATTAAGTACACGAAGTACGGTCAAACATTCTACCGTATCAAATTGTTCTTCAGTAATAACTGCTTTATATAATTCCTCCACTATTTCAAATAATCTCTCGTTTTTTTCTTCACCATGAAGCAAACGCTTGAGGAGTTTTAATATTTTTAAATAAACCAGAGTATTTTTTTGATGTTCCAATTCATGGGCCCCTGTCAGTCTCCACATTTCCTTTCCCCTAACAATAGAAATATTCGAAAAACTTGAATCCTGAATATGGTAGCGAAGCTTTGATTGAGAAAGACGAATTCCTTGTGCCGTGGCTCCAATCATGCCGAAATCTTTTGTAAAAAGAAGGAGAAATTTTCCTGCTTCGCCGTGAGGGCTACTGTGAATGACAAATGCTGGAGTGGTGTAGATATGATGCATGAATTTAATTTAATGATGTATGGCGGTACACGTAAGTGTCAGCCTTTTCCTTTTCCATTATTTCTCAATATCCATTTTCAAAGCACCTTCCCCTTCTATATTTTTGAATACAATATCTTTCAAGAGTGTCGTTCCGCAAATATCCTTTTTATTTTTCATCATCAAATCCTGAGTTAATCGATCTGCATCCACTATTAAAGTCACACGATCTTGAATCGTTAATCCTTTTTCCTTTCGCAAATCTTGGATTGATCGGATAAACTCTCGCACTGTTCCCTCTTCTTTTAATTCTGGAGTAATATTTGTATCAAGTAATACTTCATCAACAATATTTACGTTAACGACAACATCTTTCACATTCACTTCATCTTTTATTATTTCTACAAGAGAAATCGGAAATGTATTTTTAACATTAAGTGTTGAAAGTGGCTGACGAACATTTATCTTTGCTTTCATTCGAGCTTCGAGGCCAAGCGAAGAAACTTTTCTAGCTAAAGCCATGTCTTCAAGAACTTTTTTATCAAACTTCACTGGTGTAGGCCATGATTCAAGATGTACACTCTCAAGATTTCCCTTTAGTCTCAAATAAATATCCTCAGCGAGAAATGGCATAAAAGGTGCGACTAACTTTGTGAAATCAAGAAGAACATTTCTAGTTGTGACGAGTGCAGCATTTTTATCTACTTGATCTTCACCCTTGAATCGATCTCGAGAACGTCTGATATACCATGTTGAAAGATCATCAATAAAGTCAGCTATTGGCCGGGCCGCTTTATCGATCTCATATCGCTCTAGAGCCTCTGTTATTTCTTTTGTTAGTTCATCGAGCTTGACCTTAATCCAAATATCTAATGGATTTGTACTTTTAACATTTGCCAAAACTCCATGTTCATACATTTCATAGAAAGTAACAACGTTATTAAGACGACCAATGTGCTTTTTTACAACTTCATCTACATTTTTTTCTAAAAAAACAGCATCTTGAGCATGAACCACTGGAGAAGCCATGAGAAAATAACGCACGGCATCAGCGCCATATTTGTTGATCGTAAGGCTCAAATCAGGATAATTCTTCTTCGACTTAGACATTTTTTGACCATCTTCAGCAAGAACAAGACCATTTACGACTACATTTTTATACGGAGATTTTCCAAATAGTGCCACTCCTAGAACGAGCATTGAATAGAACCAACCTCTTGTTTGATCGAGGCCTTCTGCAATAAAATCCGCAGGATATCCTTTTGTTTTTCCTAGTATTTTACTGAAAGGGCCTGGCTTTGGATTGAAATCATCTTTTTTAAATGGATAATGTGCTTCTCCAAATGGCATTGATCCTGATTCAAACCAGCAATCAAAAACCTCAGGCACTCGCTTGAGCTTATTTCCTTTTTCAGTTGTAAGTTCTATATCGTCAATAAATGGTCGGTGGAGATCGAGTTCATACTCTGCATTATGTGGAAGTGGATGAAATTCAAGCTTCCGTGGCTGTGCATTTTGGATAAAGTGATCTTTCGTACCACGGTGGGCGATTGATTGTTTTTTATTGAGACCTACCGCAACAGTTTCGAGCAAAAAGAGTGGCGAATCATGAGACACAATGAGAATATTTTTCCCAGCGTATTTTGTTTCCAAGTCATACATAAATTCCCCTACTCGTCTTTTTACATCTGTATAATTTTCTCCACCGCCAGCTTTTACTTCAAAACGATTTGCTAATTTATAATGTTCGACAAAATCATTGAAGTTTTTTCCATTCCATTCTCCGACATTGATTTCACGAATCCTCTCATCGACAATGACCTTGCTCGGATCAAGATGGAGAGCCTTTGAAATAACTTCTGCAGTTTCTTTTGTTCGAATAAATGAAGATACAAAAATGAGATCTATTTTCTTATTTGAAAGCCATTTTGCTGACTCTTGAACTTGTTTTCTACCTGTAACTGTTAAATGATGAGGATTATCAGCCAGAGAACTCATGATTCCAGATGAATTATTTTCTGATTCACCATGACGACAGATATAGTAGGTATTTTTGGCCTTACTGAACTTTTTCAAATCCTCGATAGAACCGATGATGTGACACTCATTTGTTTTCTCATCTTTCCACACTGGCAAAGGTGCACCCCAAAAACGTGAACGTGAAATAGCCCAATCTCTCGCACCAAGAAGCCAATTTCCAAATCGTCCTTCACCTACTTCTTCTGGCACCCATTTTATTTTTTTATTTTCTCGAACTAATTTATCTTTAAATGCCGTTACTTTTACGAACCATGATGAAGTAGCATAATTTAGAAGTGGTGTATCACATCTCCAACAATGTGCGTATGAGTGAATTATTTTTTCCTTAGCAAAAAGAGTGCCTTTTCCAGCAAGATATTTGATGATTTCCACGTCTCCAGACTGATGATCCTCTTTTGGCTTTACATACTTCCCTACAAAATCAGTAACTTCATTTTTAAAGACACCACTCATGGTTACATGCTGAACAAAAGGAATATTATTTTTCAAAGATAATTCATAGTCATCAGCACCAAAAGCCGGAGCAATATGAACAACTCCAGTTCCGCTGTCTGTTGTCACGAAATCAGCTCCATAGATTTTCCAACCATTTTCTTTATTCTTCAACTTTTTATCATTTATATAATAATCAAAAGGTGGAGTGTATGATTTGCCGATGAGTTTTTTTGCATCCATTTCTTCGATAACTTTATACTCTGATTTTATAGCAGAAAGTCTTTCTTTGGCCAAAATAACTTTTGTATTTTCAACTTCGATTTTTACATAGGTAACTGCTGGATTTATGGCTAAAGCTGCATTTCCCGGCAAAGTCCATGGCGTAGTAGTCCAAGCTAAAATGAAAGTGCCAGGCTCGTCTTTAAGCTCAAATTTTACATACACTGAAATATCAGTGATATCTTTATACCCCTGGCTCACTTCAAAGTTTGAAAGTGTTGTCTCGCATCGCGGACAAAGTTGCATTGATTTGAAACCTTCATAGATCAAACCCTTTTTGTGTAATTGAGAAAATGCCCACCAGACGGATTCTGTATATGTCGAATCCATCGTTCGATAATCATTATCCATATCCACCCAGCGACCTAAACGTGGAATGATTTTTCGCCAATCATCAGCGTACCGCATAACCGCAGCTTGAGCTTTTGCATTAAAATTTCCTATTCCATAGTCGATAATGTCCTTTTTTGAAGCCAGTTTTAATTCTTTTTCAACAATGTTTTCTACCGGCAATCCGTGACAATCCCAACCCCAACGTCGGCGAACATGATAACCCTGCATTGTTTTATAGCGAGGAATGATGTCTTTAATAGTTCCAGGAACGACGTGGCCATAGTGAGGCTCGCCTGTTGCAAAAGGAGGTCCATCGTAAAAGACAAAATCGCCTTTTGGTGAAGGTTTTTCAAGGGTTTTTTTGAAGATAGCGTTCTTTTCCCAAAACGCAAAGACTCTTTCTTCAGTTTCGACGACTTTTGATTTAGGTATAGGATCTAAGGGTTTATCTTCAGGCATGGAAACCATTTTATCACTTTCTTGCCTTTTTTTCACCTACATCCTCTTTGGGACTTTGATGCCGAGAACCCAGAGACCGTTTGTCATTGTTTGAGCAAAAACTTTTGTCACACTGATTCGATACGGAGAAAGTGGATCTCTTTCGTCTAAGATTTGATTGTGGGCATAATATGAATTAAAAACAGCAGCAAGATCAGTTAAATATGTCACGATATAATGTGGCGCATATTCATTTCGAGCTCTCTCGATAACTTCTGGAAAACGAATAAGTAATTTCTCGAGAAGGTCAACTTTTTCAGGGAGATTTTTTGGTGTTACTACCTTTCCTGCCTTTGAGAGAATAGCTTGGGCGCGGACAGTTGCATACTGCAGATAGGGACCAGAATCTCCTTCAAATGAAACGGCTTTTTGAGGATCATAAATAATATCACCGCCAATGGCTTGGCGAAGGATGGTGTATTTGAGACCAGCGATTGCCACATCGTCATTTATTTCATCTTTTTCTTTTGAATCAAAATCTCGATCCTTTGTTTTCTCAGAAACCAAGGACTCAAATTCTCCGATTAATTCCTCTGCGGAAACGACATTTCCTTTTCGTGATGACATCTTTCCTGAAGAAGGACGAAGTATCCCATGACTAATATGCTTCATGCGAGAAGCTTGGTCAGGATTGATCTGTTTCATGGCTGCAATGATTACTTTGAAATATGCATTTTGTTCATTTGCAGTGACAACAATCGCTTCAGCTAGTTTTGGATACAATTTAAATTTTGTAGCTGTAAGCCCCAGTTCCTTTGCTTCATATGTTGGCAATCCTTGAGAATTAATAAATACACGAGTGTGTTCTCCATACTTTTCACCTGGAAATACAGTTGCACCTTCACTTACCTCAAAGATTCCCTGTTTCAAAAATTCTTTTACTATCTTTACTCCAGCATCAGCAACTTCACTTTCAAAAAAGAAATGATCGAACTTTGTGCCAAGTTTTTTATAGATAGCATCAAAATATTCCAAACTTACTTTTCTACCAGCATCGTAGATTTTATTTATTTCAGAATCAGATCTTTCAAAGATTTTTTTATTTATTCCTACGATTTCTGCTTTGGCTTTTTCATCTGTTTCATATTTTTCACTACCAATGACATACATTTTTCCCAAATATTCTACATCAGCCTTAAATGAACCATCCTTGAAAATTGCCCAAATAGTTTTTGCAACATGAAGTCCAACATCTCCTTGATAGCAAGCTCGAATGACTTTAGCTCCAGAAAATTCGACGATGCGAGAAATTGATTCTCCAATTGTATTTGCCATAAGGTGCCCAATATGAAAAACCTTGAAAGGATTTGGATCAGTATACTCAATCATCACTTCTTTTCCTTTATCTATTTCTATTTTTCCAAAGTTTTCTGCGACTTTTGAAATTTTTACAATTTCTTTTGCAAAATACTCATCTGAAATTTTTATATTTATAAATCCAGGTCCCGCAACTTCTGCAGCCAAGACCATTTCTGGTAGATCTTTATTAAATTCGATAACCACTTTCTCCGCCAAAGTCTTTGGATTCATCTGCAAAGCTTTTGCATACATCATAGCCACATTCGTTGAAAAATCACCGTGAGATGGGTCTTCTGGATGCTCGAGTTTGATGGTCGGATTTGGAATTCCAGCCTTGTCTGAAGCCTTTTTGAGGGATTCGGTAATAATGTCGTTCATGAACCAATTCTAGCATTAAAAAAGAAAGTTTGTAAAAAGTTGCACAATGAGGTGGCTTTTGTTATTATAATAATGGATTTTCG
>JANXRK010000029.1 GCA_025353045.1 Candidatus Tayloriibacteriota bacterium | reverse complement strand
AAGTAATCTGTTCCTCTCTTCAAAATTAAGTCCATCAATTTGTAATATATTGCACACCGCACCAACACTTTCACATACTGATTGAAAATATTTTTGTAATACTGGATTTGTTTCTGTGGTAAAAAAGACGCTATCTTTTTTAATAATACCCGCCTTGTCTTTTGCAATATCCTCAATTGTTTTTCCAAGTATATCAGTGTGATCAAGGCCAATATTTGTAATTACTGATATTTTTGATGTTGGAAAAATATTTGTAGCATCAAATTTACCACCAAGCCCTACCTCCAATACGACCCAATCAACTTTTTCTTCTTTAAAATATATGAGTGCAATCGCAAATATGACTTCAAAGATAGATGGGGAACCGAATTCGCTCAGTATCATTTTTTCTATATGTTCTTTAATTGACTCAACGATTGAAGAAAATCGAATCGGATCAATATACAAATCATCAACTTGTATCTCTTCTATCTGACAAGTGGAGTAAGGAGAAGTAAAAAGTCCTGATTTTCTGCCGCTATTTACAATTGAGTCATGCACGATTCGGGCAACACTACCTTTGCCAGCAGTCCCTGTAATATGGATTACCTTCATATCTTTATCTGGCTTCCCGAGCAAGTCCAAGAAATATCTTACCCTCTGCATATTAATCGATGGGTCTTTTACTTTTCCAAAAAATTGGGGCAAAGATTCTAGGTAATCGATAACTTTATGATATTCACTAAACTTTTTCATTATCTTTTTAATATGCCTTAGCAAATAGAACTTTATTTTGGGTATCTTTTTTACAAAAAACACATTTACCAGCATTACCTAAGCCACCATCAAAAGGAATACATCTGGTACTTGCGTTTGTTTCTTCTTTTATCTTTTCTTCGCAATTTTTATCTAAACACAAATGGGTAAAAATAAATCCCTTTTTTTCATTTATAATTTTCTTAAACTCCTCATAATCTGAGACCTCACGAGTATTTTCTAATCGAAATTTTCTTGAATTTTCTAGTAGTGTTTTCTGTATTTGTTCCAAACTTTCTTTTACACTGCTAGTTATCTTTGTATTTGAGATGAACTCTTTTTTCCCCGTAATCCTATCTACGATCACCACTGATTGTTTCTGAACATCTTTAGGGCCAATCTCAATACGAAGCGGAACACCTCTCCGTTCCCACTCAAAGTACTTGGGGCCAGGTCTTCCTTCTCTCTCATCCGTTTTGAATATAATTCCACCAGCCTCAAGTTCGGTTTTAATTTTCTGAACTTCTGCGAAGACAACTTTCTTTTCATCATCGTTACTCCAGATAGGGATTATCACCACTTGTATTGGAGCGATCTTTGGTGGTAAGACAAGGCCTTTATCATCAGAATGTGACATAATAAGAGCGCCAATAATTCTTGTGCTAAGGCCCCAACTTGTCTGCCATACATATTGTTTTTCTTGATTCTCGTCTAGAAATGAAACATTGAAAGATTTTGCAAAATTTTGCGCCAACATGTGCGACGTTCCCGATTGCAAAGCCTTACCATCCTGCATCATTGCTTCAATAGTAGCTGTGTATTCAGCCCCAGGAAATTTCTCTAGTTCGGTTTTTTTACCCTTGACGAGTGAGACGGCCAGATACTCTTCGACGAACTGTCTATAAACCTCAAGCATTTCAAGTGTTTTTTCATCTGCTTCTTTTCTTGTTGTGTGAGCTGTGTGGCCTTCCTGCCAAAGGAATTCTGTAGTGCGTAAAAAAAGCCTTGGACGCATTTCCCAGCGAACTACATTACACCACTGATTAATAATGAGCGGTAAATCTCTATACGAATGAATCCATTTTGAGAACGCATCGTAAATAATCGTCTCTGACGTTGGACGAATAACAAGCGGTTCATCAAGTTCACCTGCAGGCACGAGTTTACCGTCTTTTTCTTCAAGTCTATGGTGTGTAACGACTGCGCATTCTTTTGCAAATCCTTCTACATGTTCAGCTTCTTTTTCTAAAAAGCTTTTTGGGATAAGAAGTGGAAAATATGCATTTTGCGTACCACGTTTTTTAAACTCGCCGTCTAAAACTTTTTGTATATTTTCCCACAAAGCATAACCGTAAGGTTTTATAATCATAGAACCTCTCACAGGAGAATTTTCGGCTAAATCCGCTTCGCGAATTACATCTAAATACCATTCTGAAAAGTTTTCTTCACGAGTGGTTATTTTACTAATAGCATCATTTTTATTTTTATTCATAAAGATTATTTTATTAATTCATCAACACTAACGCCAAGCGCTTTAGCAATTTTTGTAAGCGTATCAATGGTTGGATTCTGATTTCCGCCAGATTCGATTTTGATAATCGTATTATAAGTAACATCAGCTATTTTGGAGAGGCGATCTTGAGAAACGCCAAGCTTTTGTCGGTATTTTTTTATATTATTTGCTATCTTCATTTTTTTACTTGCAGACATAGTAATATATTACTATGGTAACAAAATTTAACCAAAAGGTAAATACGTATTCTTCGCATGTATTCTTCGCATATTTTCGAATAATTAAGTTACCAACACCTACCACTAAGGGCGCTCTGGACTCCTAATGGGTATTGCGTCATTCCTTGTGTTGTATGACAAATGCAACAACACAAGCGCCATTAGGGACTACGGCCAAAGTAGTAGCCCCCATAAAGATGAAATACTGCCTCTATGCGAGAAAATCGACAGAGTCAGAGGAACGACAAGTCCTTTCAATTGACAGTCAGATCAAGGAGATGATTCAACTAGCTGAACGTGAGGGGCTTGAGATAGCGGAAATCAAGAGAGAAAGTCATTCGGCAAAGGATACTGGTCAACGACCGATCTTCAACGAAATAATTGAGGAAATACGAAGTGGTAAGTTCAATGGAATACTCACGTGGGCACCTGACCGCATATCAAGAAACGCAGGTGACCTTGGAAGAATTGTAGACTTGATGGATCAGAAGCATCTAGTCGAGATACGCACTTTCGGACAGAGATTCACCAACAACCCCAATGAGAAGTTCATGCTCATGATTCTAGGTAGTCAGGCGAAGCTCGAGAACGACAATCGAGGTATCAACGTGAAGCGAGGATTACGAACTAGAGTGGAGATGGGGCTATGGCCTGGGGTGGCACCTCTAGGGTATCTGAATCAAAAACTGATGGACAGGAAATGTCAGATTGCAATCGATCCGCTAAGAGCGCCAACTATCAAGAAAATATTTGAGAAAGTGGCATACGAGCAATGGAGCGGGAGAAAGGTGTACAATTGGCTCAAGTTTGAATTGAACTTCCATACCAGAGGCAACAAGCCACTGACATTAAGTGGTATATACAAGATACTGGATAACCCGATATATTACGGACCATTTGAGTATCCACGAGAGAGCGGTAACTGGTATCAAGGCAAGCATACACCCATAGTGACTCAAGAGCTATATGAAAAAGCTCAAGCACATCTGAAGCGTGACCAGATTGTACGAGAGACAAAGGAATTCTCCTTCACCAAACTATTCACCTGCGGATACTGCGGATCAGGAATATCAGCTGAAGAAAAGTGGAAACAGCTCAAAGGTGGTGGTTCAAACAGATACATCTACTACTCCTGCTCAAGAGCAAGAGACCGAAACTGCAAAAATAAATATATTCGGGAGGAAGACTTGATCACTGAGCTATTGAAAATACTGGATCAGGTGAATCTGAACGAGCTTGGTATGAGGCAGAAACTCGAAGATGAGATTGCGAGATTCAATATATTCCAGAGGTCAGTACTCGGCACGAAAGACAAGGCACAAGCGAGAAACGATATGGACATACGCAACTATGCCAAATATATACTGAAAGAAGGAACGGTGAATGAGAAGCGGGAGCTACTTGCAAATCTTAGGTCGAGAATTGTGTACAAGGACAAGATGCTAACTCTCCTAATAGAAAACTAAACGAGTCCCATATCTTCAAAAGGATAGTGCTTCTCGTCTTGGTTTGATTTGAATTCAGGGATTCTATTCGTTCCCTTACTGAGTACTAAAACACCATTGTATGTTCGTGCTTTACATTCAGTTATAACATCGAAGGTGATATCAAGGTCAACGGTCGGAAAGATTTGAACCATTCGGTAGATTTCCTTTACAGGATCGGACTTGCCGATGATAACGACTGGAGATTTAATTTTTGGATTTTTGGCGAGTAGTTGGCGATTCAACTCTAGGACGTCAGGCACGTTGGTTATTTTATTTATGTGACACAGGATAGTTGTTAAATTATCGTAGCCCTTAGTACTAGAGAGCTTAGTGCGTAGCAAAAAATCGACGAGATTCTCGGGTGAATTTATATCGTAAGTAACTACTTCTACATCGACGATGGCAAAATCATTGTCTCGGATTTTCTTTTCGTAGCAACCTGTTCTTACATCAGGACTACCTTCACTATCGTCAACAATCTGCATCCAGAATTCTCTACCAAGCATCTTTATTACACCAACAAGTGAAATCGCAGCGATAAATGCCTCGCAACATTTTCTGTAGTGTTTCTTGTCAGGAGCGATTTTACCTTCAGACTCCAATTTTTTGAAAGGGTATATTACGTTGACTGGAGAGAACCATATTTTATTTGTGAGTGATAAGTTTGAATTGGTCATAGTGAGATTTATTTAGGTACGATATATCTTTTGAACAATCCGAAAGATGCTTTAATTTGATCTTCGGTTTTTGGTAATGGAAGTTGTTGGGATAGTTGTACAATCTGGTGACTGAAAGGGTCAAAAGCATGACCACATCCAAAATGATCATGATTCAACTCTGGAGGTAACGTCCCTAATACAACCTTATATATGGCAGGTCTTCCAAAGAAGGTCATTCTAACAACTATGGAACCATTTTCTGGTAGGAAATTTATGAGATGGGCGTGTAACCGTTGATTACGAATTTTTTCCTCGTAGAGAATAGGCTCCTCGGATATTGAAGGTATGATTTGACGAAGAACTCCTTTGTCGGCATAGGCAAAATTACGGATTGAATCAAAGTGTGAACTGTAAAGTATTTCGGTCTGTTTATCTTGCAAAGCACAGTATGCAAAGTAGTTAAATGCAATTTTTGCTAGCACCCTGCCAATATCGTGATTGATCGTGCAGGTATAATCTTTTTCGAGCATGAACTTTTCTCCTTTTTCAAACTTACGTTCCTTGGACTCTTTTTCTTTATACGGTACTCCAAACTCATGTAACAAAGCAACAATTTTATCTTTCTTCTCGATTGTCTCAGCAAACACAGCCATATCTTTCCGATCAAGTTTCTGCATGTCAGCAGATATTTTTTTAAAAACCGATGAATCTTTCTTTATTTCTCGAAGAGCCTCTGGTAGGAACACTCGAGAGCCACCTTGAAACCTCTTGAGCTTAATCTGATCCTTCATGACAGGTACGACTTTGCCATCTTTCATTTCTAGAAAGAAAAACATTTGGTCGAAAAACTTGTCGCCTAGTTCCGCCAGTCTCTCAATCTTGAAGTTTTTATCTCTCATAATCACACTGTTTCTACCTTGAAGATTGAGTCTCTGCGCATAGACACCTTCCAAAGAATCTTCGATGAAATTTGTCTCAAGTGGACCGAAAATCTTCTCGTTGCAGTTGCTACAAACAAGACCGTCGGTCGCAATAATTGTCGGATTCAATGGTACAAAACTTCCCAGTGATGCAGGAATAACATGCTCTCTTTTTGTAAAAAGAGTTTGTGTGTCGTCTTTAAGACAGTAGATGCAACGTGACATAATTATTGAGTGATACAAAGCCACTCAATTTTGCATTTTAGCATTTTTAGAGCACAAAATCCCTTATTTTTAAATTATTTTCCAAACAATTTAACCTCTCCCGTTTCTATATCTTGCGTTAGGAAATCTACTTTAGTTGCCCCATCTTCTCCAACAGGATCATCAAGCGACCATGCTTGGAGTGATCTCATTCCACGTGCTGAATACTGAAGAGTTTTAAATAGATAACCAACAAACGAACCTGTGTATTTATACCCTCGAATACATGCTCGTATTTTCTCATCAATATCTTCTCCGTATCCTTTCCATTTAAATAGCGGGTAATATTTTTCAATCCAGTCATCAACAACGTATCGCATCCACTTTACTAATTCCTGTTGAGCTAGGGCATTGCCTTTCTGTGCAATGCGGACGAAAGCAATAATTATGCGATTGCGGATTTCTCGGTCTGTGTCGTCTATGGGTGCAACAAACGTATATATTTTGTCTTGGTATTTTATAAGTATGAGATCAACCTCTGCTTGATTCTCATATTCTTTAGCAGGCTTACGTTTGTAGTGAGTCCAACGTTTCAAGTACTTTCTTTCCAGTCCATATGTAAATCTGTCCCAATCCACATGATCATTTTCAGTCCTGAAGTTTGTGCGAATGAACTGATATACAGAGGGAGAGTGGGTACAGATCCACGAACTGCTAAATGTTTTAGGTTGTTCTTTTTCTAGAAGTGAATTAATTGTTTTAACCGCAGTATCAAGATTCATTACATAATTATACAAATACAAAACAACACCGTCATTACGGTGTTGTTTTGGAACTAAGTGAGGCACGTGGGTCGCACTTTGCTCTAGAGCAATAAGGACACACCGATA
The DNA here is from genome assembly GCA_025353045.1 of Candidatus Tayloriibacteriota bacterium. Taxonomy (GTDB): domain Bacteria; phylum Patescibacteriota; class Minisyncoccia; order Phycocordibacterales; family PALSA-1337; genus CAIOGI01. Next base: position 467 of record JANXRK010000029.1, on the reverse strand, counting down.
CTTAGTTATCAATGCGGGGATCAAACGATTCGAACTAAGTGGGTCGTACCTACATCATAAGTAACTAGGTCATACCGATACTAAATTGTCAAGGCGGCCGCAAAAGGATTCGAACCGTCTCGGTCTAGAACCAGGATATGGCTTAAACTATACACCTTATATTGAAAGTTTGGTTTGATTCCCTGATGGGGAGGTCATACATGCCTTCTCTCCGCCATTTTGATAAAAAGTTCCTTGGTCTCATCAGAAAATCCTTTTTTGTAATCCTCTAGAAAAAGATCCCTTACCTCAAGCTGATACACTTTCAGACTCGATAATCTCTCTATCTGTAAATTCTGGAGTGAAATGCAACTCTGGTTGCTAATCACTTCAATATACCATACTCTCTTGATACCTCATTGGCACTTCTGTAGCGGAGTGTTTTTCTGTATTTGTTGTTGATGATTTCAATTTTTTCTTGGAATTCT
>JANXRK010000028.1 GCA_025353045.1 Candidatus Tayloriibacteriota bacterium | reverse complement strand
AAAATTCTTTGATTTGACTTTGGCAAATATTTCTTCAGGTCTGATTATATTTTCATTGGCTTCGGTTGTTGTATTTACTTTGATTCAATACTTTATTAAAAAATTGATGAAAAAGTAAATTAATGATAATCTGTCAGTACTTATGAAGGGGGATTTCGTCATTATTCTATTTTATAAATTTATTCATATTACCGATCCAAAGGCTTTTGTTTTGACCTATCAAGAGAAGTGTAAGACACTACATCTCACTGGACGAATTATTGTTGCAGAGGAGGGAATTAATGGAACTCTCGAGGGTATCAGAGAAAACATTGAAACTTTCAAAACACTTCTTACTAACAATCCTATTTTTGCTGATATCCTTTTTAAGGAAAGTGTGGGGAATGGAATTGCTTTTCCTAAACTAAAGATAAAATCTCGAGCTGAAGTTGTGACACTCGGTGCTGGTTCTTTTGATATTAAAAAAGATACAGCAAGAGAACTATCAGCTAGTGAACTTGAATCATGGTATCAAAAGGACGAAGATTTCATTGTTCTTGATTTGAGAAATGAATATGAAATCGCCAGTGGACGATTTGAAAAAACTATTGATCCAAAACTTTCAAATTTCCGAGACCTTCCTGAAAAACTGCAGCAATTAAAAAATATTAAAAATAAAAAGATTGTTACTGTCTGTACAGGAGGAATTCGCTGTGAAAAGGCAACCTGTCTACTTAAGAAAGAAGGATTTACTGACCTTTATCAGCTTAAAGACGGAATTCATACCTACATGAAGGAATATCCAGGCAAAAACTTCAAAGGTACACTTTTTGTCTTTGATAATCGATTGACAACTGATGTCGTGCCTATTGAAAACAAAGTTATTGTTGCCCAGTGTTTTTTTTGTCAAAATATTGCTGAGAAATATTATTCAGACGATCGTACTCGACCATCAAAAAAAATCTTGTGTTGCGATATATGCTTCTCTAATCACAAATTATACTTGCGAGAAGGAGTTACTGTGCTATAATCGATTTATGTCAAATATCAGAACAAACCATCCTAATAAGACTTCTCGATCAAAGAAAACAAAGAAGCGTTTGGCCATCAAGCGTGCTCGACTTGCTTTGAAGAAGTCTAAATAGAAAACTATGCAAAAAAACATATTCACAATCATACTACTCGTGGTATCCTTTTTTGTTGCAAGTAAAATACAATCTTTTGTTATAAATAATACACCTGACCCAGTTGTTGTACCGCAAGACGAAACAAGTGAAATTATCGATTCACTTTCATCTGCATCAACTACTGACCAGTCATTCTAGTATTGCTTTGTAAAAGATTTAAGTTATACTTACTTCGTATTAGAAATGTAAACAGACGTCGACTTTCGCGATACATTAGTCACTAAAAAAAATATACACATGGCAACAGGAAAAATTAAGACTTTGACACCTAAGGGATTTGGATTCATTACTCGCGAAGGCGAAGCTAAGGATCTTTTCTTTCACTCAAAGGAATTGAAGGGTGTTACTTACGAAGAATTGCGAGAAGGAGACACTCTTTCTTTCGAAGTCGTAGATGGAGAAAAAGGACCATCAGCGGTAGGAGTTTCAAGAGTTTAATCTTGGAAAAGAAAAGGACATGCGACTCGTTTGTATGTTCTTTTCTTTTGCCTAATTCGCTATAACTTTTGTAAAAGCCTTTGCGTTTTTATATCTATATGCTATAGTAGAGTCACTATGGTAAATCGAATGCGAGCCAATCGTGCTCACCGAGACAATCGACGATCACATCACGCTTTGGTTGATGTACGACTTTCTAAATGTTCAAATTGTGGTGCAATGCACACTCGACACACTCTTTGTGAAAAATGTGGAACATACCGAGGAAAAAAGATAATAGATATGACAGCGTTAGTAGCAAAGAAAGTAACAAAAGATAAAAAGAAAGCGGAGATGGTGAAGTAAACGTGGAGTAAGAGTTCTTTCAAAATAAAATGGCAAATCGACACTTATCGAGATCAGTAGCACTCCAAACACTCTTCGAGTGGGATTTCAGAGGCCGACACAATGACCTTGTTAAGGATACGATTACTCGCATTGCCTTAGAGTTTGCGCCTGGAATGAGTGATAATAATTTTATTGAAGAACTAACTCAAAATGTCCTTTCAAAGCAAGAAGATCTCGATAATATTATCGTAAAGGCTGCCCCTGATTGGCCTTTGGATAAAATTTCAATAATTGATAGAAATATTCTACGAATGGGCTTGTACGAACTTCTTTTTTCTGATAGAAAAGAAGTTCCTGCAAAAGTAGCAATCAACGAAGCGATCGAGCTTGCTAAAAGTTTCGGTGGAGAGAATAGTGGTAAATTCATAAATGGAGTTCTAGGTTCTGTATATAAGGAACTCGGTGAACCTGGAAAAGATTCATCACCAAAGAAAAAGAAAAGGATTGAAGATATTCCTTATGAGCAAATGCCGATTCAGAATCTTGGGGGGGCAGTTGTCTATGCTCGAGATGGCGATGATATCTATATGGCTTTTGTCCATGATATTTTTGGTCACTGGACTCTCTCAAAAGGGAAAATTCCTACAGGAGATGTTCGAGAGGGTACTGTGAATAAAGTAAAAGAAGAAATGGGGCTTAACATCAAGATTGTTGAAGATTTAGGAAATAACGAGTATATCGCTTCTGATCCTGAACTCGGAAAAATTCGAAAACAAGTTCATTACTTTTTGGCAGAATCAAAATTTGATGATATTAAACTTGCAGAAAAGCCAGGACTTGATGATGGAAAATGGTTTAAGCTATCTAATATTTTGGATCTCAATTTCTATGATGATATTGTGCCGATCGTGACGAAAGCCGTGACTATTTTGAGTCAATCTAAATAAAATTCCATGACCATGCCTGATTTTGAACAGTTTGCAAAAAAAATTAATGTACTATTTAATGATATTAACCTGCTTAAAAAAGCTTGTACGCATCGTTCGTATTTAAATGAAAATAAAAAAGCTGGTTTGGAGCACAATGAACGCTTCGAATTTCTCGGTGATGCAGTTTTGGAGCTTGTCGTTACAAGTTTTCTCTTTAGAAAATATCCAGATAAAAATGAAGGAGATCTAACTTCATATCGATCAGCCCTTGTAAATACAAATAGCTTATCAAAAGTTGCTGCGCATATCGGCGTTGATAAATACCTCCTACTTTCAAAAGGTGAATCAAAAGACACCGGTCGTGCTCGATCTATCATTCATGCGGATGCCATTGAGGCCATCATTGGAGCTGTTTATTTAGATAAAGGATATGACGCTGCAGCTAATTTTATCTCGTCGCAACTTATGGAGATTCTTGATATTGAAGAAATTATAAAAAATAAATCATGGTTAGATGCAAAGAGTCGTTTCCAAGAAAAAGCTCAAGAAGTAACGGGTCAAACACCTTCTTATAAGACAATGAAAGAAACTGGTCCAGACCATAATAAGTCATTTACTTTAGCAGTGTTTATTGGTGATGTTCAAGTAGCTACTGGCTCAGGAATGTCGAAGCAAGAAGCTGAACAAAAAGCGGCAGAGAAGGCGCTCGAGGTGAAGGGTTGGTAACTTTGTGTTAAAATGTAGTCATGTATTTAAAAGCTCTGGAGATTTCTGGTTTCAAATCTTTTGCCAAGAAAGCTACGCTTAATTTCAATTCTCCAATTTCTGCTATCGTTGGGCCAAATGGATCTGGAAAATCAAATGTGGCTGAAGGTTTTCGCTTTGTACTTGGAGAGCAGTCGATAAAAGCCATGCGGGGTAAGCGAGGTGAGGATCTTATTTTTAATGGAGGTGGAGAAGGTGCTCGAGTAAATCGTGCTGGAGTGAAAGTGGTTTTTGATAATAGTAAGCGAACTTTTACTATTGATTTTGATGAGGTTGCGATTGAACGTGTTGTGCATCGTGATAATTCAAACGAATATTTTATAAACGGTTCACCTGTCAGGCTCAAGGATATAGTCGAATTGCTCTCTGGAGCGCATATAGGTGCTTCTGGACACCATATTATTTCACAAGGGGAAGCTGATCGTATTTTGAATGCAAATATTCGTGAACGAAGAGAGATGATTGAAGATGCTTTGGGATTAAAGATGTATCAATATAAAAAAATAGAAAGTCAGAGAAAACTTGAGAAAACTGAAGAGAATATGAAGTCTGTTGAATCTTTGAGAAGAGAGATAGCTCCTCATTTGAAATTTCTCAAGAAACAGGTTGAAAAAGTAGAAAAAGTTCAGGAACTTCGCGAAGAGTTGCGCAGTTTGTATAAAATCTATTTTAAAAGAGAAGAGACTTATATAAAAAGTGAGCGAAGTCGAATCGATTTTGAAAAGAACCCTTTGAATAAAGAGTTGTCCCAGCTTGATAAAGAAATTACTGAAGCACGAAATACCTTGGAAAATTCTAAGAATAGAGACGCGAAAAGCAATGAACTTATTGAGCTTGAAAGTGCTTTGCATAAGATCAGATTGGAAAAGGATGCCATTATGCGTGAGTTGGGGAAAATTGAAGGAGAGATTTCTGCGGGGCAAAAAACTATTTCAAAAGAAAAGGAAAAGCAGGCTCGAGATGAATTTAAAACAGTATATTTAAAAGATGTTGAAGAAGTTGTAAATAAAATTGATCTTTTACAGACGATAGATGAGATTAAAAATCTTTTATTTGGCTTTATTTCTTCACATAAAGATAAAGTGGATTCGAGTTTGATTGGGGAAATTGAAAATGATTTGCAGAATCTGAGAAATAAAAAAAGTGATTTTGAAAAGTCATTAAAAACTTTTGATGAGAATGAACGATCAAATACATTAGAGTACAATACACTTCGTGAAAAGATTGAGCGAGAAAAAGATTCAAATCGAGATGCTGAAAAAAATGTTTTTCGAATCATCGCTCGACAAAATGAAGTTCGAGGTGTTTTAAATGGTATCAAAACTCGAGAAGATAAACTTATTTTTGAGGAAGAATCTTTTAAACGGGAAATGCAAGAGGCGTACTCTATAGTCGGTCGTGAAGCAGTTGATTATGCTGACCTTGTTATAAGTGAAGAGGCTCAAAACCTCCAGTTTGATCGAATCAAGGCTATTGAAAAGATCAAAATTAGAATCGAAGATTCTGGAGCGGGGAACAGTATTGATATTTTAAAGGAATATAAGGAAGTAGAAGATAGAGATGCTTTTTTAGCTAAAGAACTTTCAGATCTCGAAGGTTCTAAGACGAATCTACATGCTTTGATTGCTGATTTGGATGCGCGAATCGATATTGAATTTAAAGAAGGAATACTAAAAATAAATGTGCAGTTTAATAATTATTTTTCTTTGATGTTTGGAGGAGGAACTGCAGGTCTTAGTGTTATTCGAGAGAAAAGACGAAAAAAGAAGTCGGATACAGATATTGCAGCAGCACTTGAAGGCGAGGATGCGTATGAAGAAGAGGAAGGAGAAGAGGGAATTGATATTTCAGTAAATCTACCACGTAAAAAAGTAAAAGGACTGATGATGCTTTCTGGTGGTGAAAGAGCGTTGACTTCTATCGCATTACTTTTTGCAATCTCATCCGTAAATCCTCCACCATTTATTATTCTTGATGAAACAGATGCTGCGCTCGATGAAGCAAATTCTAGAAAGTATGGAGATATGATTTCAAGTCTTTCAAACTATTCACAACTTATTTTAATTACGCACAATCGCGAAACCATGTCACGAGCAGGCGTGCTTTATGGAGTGACAATGGGAGGAGATGGGGCATCAAAACTACTGTCTATTCAGTTTGAAGAGGCAGTGAAGGTGGCGAAATAAAATAGGGTATAAAGAGTACAGCGATCAGAATGGAACATCTTGCATTAAAGCTCTACAACTCCCTCGAGGAGACTTTGATGAATTTGAATTATAAAATTTTTATAATATAATGCATATTTTAAACTAGGCATGAAAAAGTAAGAGTGGGGGGTTAGAGAGATCACTGTTGCAAATACTTACACCTCTACGCCATTATAAAATCCAAAGTTTTCTTGTCTAAATCCGCTGCCATCACTTTAAATCTGATTGGATCTCCCAATGTAAATCTCTTTCCAGTCTTTTGTCCTAAAATTGAATATGTTTTTTTATCAAACATATAGAAATCTGTGCCAATATTTCGAATATTAATCATTCCTTCTGAACGCGTTTCATTTTCTTCTACATAGATTCCATATTCTGAAACGCCTGAAATAGTTCCATCAAAGACTCTGCCGATCTTGTCGGACATATATTCAACTTGTTTGAGTTTCTTCGACTCTCGTTCTGCTCCAGCAGCATCTATCTCTCGGGCTGTTGATGACTCTGCAATGTGTTGAAAAGCCACGATCTCTTTATCTCCAAAGGCATCATGATGTAAATGTCGCTCAAGAATTCTTTGAATTAAAAGGTCTGGGTATCGACGAATTGGTGACGTGAAGTGTGTATAGAACTCAAAAGCTAGACCAAAGTGGCCAATATTTTTTGTAGAATAGACTGCTTTTTGCATAGAACGGATCATGGCGGTACTGATAAGTGCTTCTTGAGGTGTTCCTTGAATTTGCTTCAAAAGAGATTTGATGTCTTGAGCAGTAACTATACCTTTTTCTGTTTTTAAGTTGTATCCGAGAGCTTTTACGAAGGCTGAAAGATCAGCCATTTTATCTTTGTCAGGAACATCGTGAATTCGATAGAGTGAGCCTGTATCTCTTTTGCCTTTGCTCTTAATAGCATCAAAAATAAACTTAGCAACTTCGCGATTAGCAAGAAGCATATATTCCTCAACGAGCTTGTGAGTATCCAATCGTTCCTTTTTATAAACACCAACAGGCTTTCCATTTTCATCAAGCTTGAATTTTATTTCTTCTTGCTCAAATTCAATCGCACCTTTATCAAACTTTTCTTTTTGAAGCTTTTTAGCGATTTCATTGAGTTTATTCAATTCATTATAGTATTCACCTTTTTTTGTATTCAAAGATTCTTGAGCGTCCTCGTAGGTGTATCGATGATTTGAATTGATAATGGTTTTACCAAACTTTCGATCAAGAACTTTTCCAGAGTCATTCATCACAAACCACGCTGAGAAGGTGAGCTTGTCTTCGTGAGGGTTGAGTGAGCAAACATCGTTGGATAGGACTTCTGGAAGCATGGGGATAGTTCTGTCAACGAGATAGATTGAGCAGCCTCGTTTTACAGCCTCTTTGTCCAAAGCAGAATCAGGAATAACATAATGTGATACATCAGCAATATGAACTCCGATTTCATACGTTCCATTTTCTAAATCTTTAAATGAAATTGCATCATCAAAGTCCTTTGCATCAAAAGGGTCAATAGTGAAAGTTAAGATATTTCTAAAATCAGTTCGCTTTGGGATTTCTACAGCGATGTCTTTATCCTTATTCTTTTCGATTTCGTTTGCCTCAGCTTCAACAGAAGCAGGGAAGCTAATTTCAAACCCTTTTTCAAGAACGATGGATTCCATTTCTACATTGTTATTTCCTTTTTTACCAAGAATTCTGAGGATTTTACCTGTGGGATTTACTTTAGGATCTTTCCATTCGTCCATCTTTACATAGACCTTATCCCCAATAGCAACTTTCGCTTGATCTTCTGGAGAAATTCGAATAGAGGCATAAGCTTTCTTATCATCTGGATAGGCAGTCAAGATACCTTCTTTTGAATCAATAACACAAACAAAAGAATCTCGTGCACGTTTAATAATACTTAGAATTTCACCAGTTTGTTGTTTATATTGATTTATTTTACCTAATTTTACTTCTACAATGTCGCCATTTAATGCAGTATTGAGTGTCCCAACCTCCATAACAATGTCATTGTCAGGTCGAGTCGGAAGTTTTAAAAAAGCCATACCTTTTCTTGTGGTAATGATTGTTCCTTGGAGAATCTCGTCCTTTTTCATGTGGATACTATAACTTATTAAATGCATAGAATCAAATTAGGGCTGTACATTTTATAAAATATGTTATAGTATAAAAACATAATAATAATTTCAGCTATAGTTATATTAATAGTTTTGGTATTAATTTTTAGTATTAGAATTATAGATCAAAATACTATCGCTGGAGTTGAATTTTTCGGAAAGTATAAGAGAAGTATGGCGGCAGGCTTTAATATGATTGTTCCCTTTTTTGAATCTATCAGAGAAAGAGTTAGTTTACGCCAACAAAAGATAAGGTTATTACAACAATTGGAACAAATTTGATCTACGCTGTGGATCATGGAGTGACAGCTGAAAATCCTCCTGGTGGAGAGAGTATTGCTACCCTTACTCTTCGCTTATGCAGAGTAGAGAAACTAAATAGCATTTGCTTTTTTAAATGACACTTGCTAGTATATTATCCACATGTTAATGATACGTCTACAAAGAGTTGGCCGAAAGCACGAACCAGTTTTTCGTCTTGTTTTGACTGATTCTAAAAACAGTACGAAAAGTGGAAAGTACTTAGAGGTACTTGGTTCATTTGATTCTCGACTCGACAATAAGATTGAGCAGTTTGATATTGCTAAAATCAAGGCTCATATGTCAAAAGGTGCTAAACTTTCTGACACAGTTCACAACTTCCTTGTTTCAAAGAAGGCTATCGATGGAAAGAAGAAAAATGTTCTTCCAAGGAAGAGTCCGATCAAGAAGGACGTCCCAGCAGAAGCACCGGCAACAACAACACCGACTCCAGTTGCAACTGTGTAAAACTCTCTTTGAATCAATCCTGTACCGCGGTACAATTATCCTGATACAGATTATTAAGATTTAAAGTTAAACTGAAATGAATAATATTGACCAGCAATTTTTAGACTATGTCGTTAAGGGACTTGTCGACAATCCGAATGATGTAAAGATTACAAGAACAGTAGATGAAATGGGTGTGCTTATGACTCTCGAAGTCAATGCATCTGATATGGGAAAAGTTATCGGCCGCTCAGGCAATACAGCAAAGGCTATTCGAACACTTTTACGAGTAGTTGGAATGAAAAATAATTCACGAGTCAATTTGAAAATAAATGAACCAGAAGGCGGAATGAAACCAGTTGCTGGAGCAGTTATGAAGTCAGTCGATGAAGCAATGGCTGATTTGAATATTTGATTGTTAAAAAAGTTAAAGACAGAGGTGCCCGAAAGGGTATTTTTGTTTTATTGACATGTATTAAGAATTATGTTAATAATAACACTATATGAGCCCTGTAAATTCTGGAGTGAAATGCAACTCTGGTTGCTAATCACTTCAATATACCATACTCTCTTGATACCTCATTGGCACTTCTGTAGCGGAGTGTTTTTCTGTATTTGTTGTTGATGATTTCAATTTTTTCTTGGAATTCT
>JANXRK010000061.1 GCA_025353045.1 Candidatus Tayloriibacteriota bacterium | reverse complement strand
GGGTGATTTTCTTAAGCCAGACTTTCTTGGATAGCGTAAATCATATTTCCCATATGACTCATGACAATAATATCTTTCGTTTAGCATAGTTATCTCTGCTACCTCTACATTGCTGAATTCAAAAAAACTTACCATGTTGACTTTATCTAAATCCAGAAGAGCCTTCAGATCATGTATATTTTTAAAATCAATTTCCTTTATTGTTAAATAACTTTTACAAAAACTTTCAAATGCAAAACCTCCACAATAATAGCTCGGCCACTCAACTTCAGCAATCCAACTACCAGAAACAGCACTGAACTTTCCTATAAGATGCCCGAATGCATTTTTATACTGTTCTCCTGCCCGGAAAAACCATCTGGCTTCTTCACTATTTTTTAAAGTCTTTTTTTGAGTTTTATTCATTGGCTGCCGGACTTGGAATCGAACCAAAATTTTCGCTTTCAGAGAGCGACGTACTACCTTTATACGATCCGGCAATATCACTAAAATACCCCAAAAATGACCTTTGCGCAATCTTCTTGCGCCTATTTCATCATCACGATATAATGTAATCATGTGAGTACGAGAAAGCCTTTGGCTTAGCTGTCAGTACTTCAATATAAAATGTCTACATAAGGTCCTGCCTCGGCAGGATTTTGTGTTTATGGCCTTATGATATACTATCTATACTATGTTTATAACCCAATTACTTACTGTCACCTTTATTCATCTTCTCGCAGTTATGAGTCCTGGCCCTGATTTTGCTATGGTGACTCGCAACAGTCTTCTGTACTCAAGAAAGTCCGGTATCTACACATCTGTAGGTTTGGCATTGGGTATTATGGTTCATGTGACATATTGTTTGCTTGGTATTGGTCTTCTCATTTCAAAATCAATTATTCTATTTAATGTAATCAAATATATAGGTGCAGGATACCTTATCTATATTGGTTATAAATCCATTAAAGCAAAACCGATTGTCGTCTCTGAAAAAGAAAATGTAGTTACAGAGCAAAAAGTTTTAAGTCTTTGGAATTCTGTTCGAATCGGTTTTCTAACTAATGTTTTAAATCCAAAAGCTACACTTTTCTTCTTGGCGCTTTTTACGCAGATTATTGATCCAGCAACTCCTAAATTTTTCCAAATTATATTCGGAATGGAGACTATCGTCGCTACATTCGCTTGGTTCTCAATTGTTTCTATCTTCTTTTCTCATCACCTTATCAAGATCAAGATCATAAAAGTTCAACATCATATTGAGAGATTTACAGGAGTAGTCTTGATTGCTTTAGGAATCAAGGTCGCTTTGACGAAATAAGGAATAATGTCCCCTCAATTTAAACAGACTCTTGGATATTTGGGTGTTCTCGCGATTGCCGTTGGTGGCTTCTTTTATTATCAAAAAATAAATGGCCCTTGTACGCATCCGATTCCATATCGACTTGGAACATTTGATACGCAGTTTGGTTTAAGTCAAAAAGATTTTCTCACTGATATAGGGAAAGCTGCTGATATTTGGAATTTTTCATTGCAAAAGAAACTTTTTCAATATGATCCTCAGGCTACATTGAGTATCAACCTCCTTTATGATGATCGCCAAAAAGCAGTAGTACTGAGAGACCAAATTGATTCAAGTAATGTTAGTGCGAGTCAGAAAAAATGGAAACTTGATGCACTTAGAAATAAATACGATTCATCAAAGATTGAATATGAGAGCGTAGTCACTACTTTTAATTCCCAGGCTTCAAAATATAGTAAAGCAGAATATGCTGCAAAGCGGAGAATTGTGGAAGATCAAAGAGAAACTTTAAATAATTTTTTAGACCAAATTAATACCGCTGTTGTTGACTATAATTCATTTATAAGAACTATTAATTCAAAAGTGGTTGTGGCGAATAAAACAGTGGGGGAGATCGAAGAGGGTTTCTATACTTCAGGCTTAGATCGAATCGATATTTATGAATATGAAAATAAAACGAAGTTGATACGAGTTTTGGCGCATGAGTTCGGCCATGCACTTGGACTTGATCATAATACAAATCCAGAATCGATCATGTATAAGTTAAACGAAGGGACAGATTTGAATTTGACGAAGGAGGATGTTGTAAGTTTGAAGGGGGTTTGTGGGCTAAATAAAAAATGGTTTATTCTATAAATGATTAAATCCCAACCCGTCGCACTTCTCTGTGAAAAATGCGAGGGGTTGGGATTCTCATGTTTGGGGGAATTCACTTCGAAGTCGTATCTCAAGGGCTTTGAGGTCAGGGCCTGAAATGAAAACTACCTGAACCTTGCCTTCAGCGTGCAGCAAGCATCTGATTGAGTTATCTCTCCTGTCACGGACATCCAAAATGATTTCTGAACCATGGTGGCCGTTAGGACTTATCCTTCCAGGGTGTACGTTTGCAACTTCTGGCCAATCTGCAATTCTTTTTAAGGTCTTGTGCAATCCTTTTATGTTGTGACTGTGGCGGTGGGGTATTGAGTATCTTCTATATCTCAAGCAGTACTCCTTATGGGTTTGGATTTCTATGCTACATAAATGATACTCCTATAATTTTATTTTGCAAATACCACTTTAAATAGTTAAATGATATACTAAATCTATGCACTTCGGTGAACATGTAACTATTGATGGATATGGTGGGAATGAAAAACTTTTAAATGATAAAACCATTGTCTTTTCTTGTCTAAATGATTTACCAGAACTTCTGGGTATGCATAAACTGTCAGAACCAGTGATTTATTTTGCTAAAGGCAATAATATAAAAGATCCTGGTGGCTGGACTGGTCTCGTAACCATAGAGGAGAGTCATATAAGTATCCACACATTTCCAAAGAGGGGTTTTGTTAGTGCTGATGTTTATACTTGTAAAAATGGAATGGACTGCGAGTTTATTTTTGACTATTTTAGGAAGAAATTTGAACTTAAAGATCTAGAAACAAATTTTATTAAAAGAGGAACAAAGTATCCGAAAGAGGATTTGTATTAAAACTAACTACTCCTCTTATGATGCAAAAGCATATCAACTGCATGTTCCATTGATCCTGCAGGAGTGATGGTCCCTCCATTTACGAAGAATATTTCATCAGCATTTTCGATAGTGTTTAAACGATGTGCAATAATTACTCGAGTTGTTTGGCGCGGAAGTTTTTTGAGAATTTCTTCGAGAAGCTGCTCGGTAACTGTATCGATATTTGCTGTTGCTTCATCAAGAATCAAAAGATCCGGCTTTCGTAGAACTGCTCGGATAAAAGCGATCAATTGCTTTTGACCGAGACTGAGTGTGGTTGTATTTCCAGTGATTTTTGTTTCTAAACCACCTTCAAATCGTTCAAGGAGTTTTTCTAATCCTTGTTGCTTCAAAATTTCTGATAGTTTTTCAGCATCGACATTTCCGTATTCTGTATTTCCGTACAAAATATTTTCTCGCACTGTTCCACTGAAGATAAAAGGTTCTTGTAAAATAAATCCAATACTCTTTGTTCGCTCTTTTGGCGTGTATGATCTAATATCTTTTCCATTGAAATAAATATTTCCTGAACTAGGATCAAAGAGACGAGCGATGAGAGATGCTGTTGTCGTTTTTCCTCCTCCAGTTGGTCCAACGAGGGCATAGGTTCTACCCTTATCGAGATTGAAACTTACATCATGAAGGACTTTGGAATTTTGCTCTGGATAACCAAAAGAAACATTTTCGAAACGCATGATGGACTGAGTTTTGATAGTGTTTGCATCAGGATGGATTGTGAGATTTGATTGAAGATTTGTAATCTCTGAAATTCTTTCCCAACCAGCAAGAGCGATCTGCATTGTTGACCAGAAACCGGCAAAAGAACGAAGTGGCTCGTAGAAACGTCCAATGTATAGAAGGAAACTAACGAGTAAACCGATTTGTAAATTTCCTTGTGAGACGAGATAGATACCGTATACAAGTACGATAAGTTGTGCAATATTTCCAGCAAAATCGTAAATCGGCATGAAAAAGTTATTTCCATAACCTGCAGTAACTGATGCTTTGAAGTTATTTTGATTGGCTACAGCGAATTTTTCTTTTAAATAATCTCGACGATTAAAGGCTACGATTACTTTGAAATTTTCCAAACTCTCCTGAACTTCTGAACTCAAAGCACCAGTAGCCTGAAGACTTTTCAAATTGATTTTCTTTATCCAATTTGATGAAAGGCGAGTAATGATAATGAGAAAGGCAGCGGGCACAAGGGAAGCGAGACCAAGTCGATAATTTATGACAATAATGAAAATAGCGGCACCAACGATGGTAAATGCACTAGCCAAAAATTGCATCAGACTCTGTGAGAAAAACTGATTGAGCTTGTCAGTATCATTGTTAATACGAGAAATGAGATCTCCTGTTTTGTTCTGATTGAAAAAGGCCAAAGGAAGCTCTTGAAGTTTTGTAAAAATAGTATTTCTAAGCCTGAAAAGAGTTCTTTGTCCAACCGCACCCATCACTCGTGTTTGAATGTATCCTCCAATAGAAGCTGTAATGTATATTCCCAAAAGAATCGCTGAGAAAATAAGCACGCCACGATAATCTCCTTTCAAAACATATTTATCGATGGTGTAACCCATAAGAAGAGGACCAAGAAGTGTCATTCCTGAGTTTACAATAATTGCCACGAGTGCCACGGCAATTTTCTTTTTCTCAACAATGAAAAGCCCAGCCATCTTTTTTAGGGCATTCCATATTGATGTTTTTTCATCTATATCTTCGGTTGTTTTAAGTTTGTAATTCATAATGATTTGTACTTTTTTGTGAATCAAAAATTTGCATGTATTCTGTGGATGTCTTCATAAGTTCGTCGTGAGTTCCTTTGGCCAAAACTTCTCCTTCCATGAGTACAATGATTTGATCAAAATGCTCAATCGACGCGATCTTTTGGGTTACAGAAATAAGAGTAAGGTCTGGATAATTTTTCTTAACATTCAGAAGAATCTTTTGTTCTGTAGCGGTATCGACTCGAGCAGTGAAGTCATCAAGTAAAAGAACTTTAGGATTTAAAGCTAAAGCCCGAGCAAGCATAATGCGTTGCTTTTGACCCCCTGAAAGACTGGTTCCTCTTTCCATAACCAAAGCATTGAGCTTACCCGGCAAAGTTTCAACAAATTCTGAAAGTTCAGCTGTGTCCAAAGCTTTTTTCAAATCGGTATCAGTCACTGTTTTGCTAAATGCAATATTTTCTCGAAGACTCATATTGAACATAATGCTATCCTGGAAAACCAGAGCCACTTGCTGATGAAGAGACTCGCTATCATATTCTGCAATAGCAGTATCGTCATATAAAACAGTTCCTGTTGTTGGGAAAAGAATTCCTATTAGAAGATACATCAGTTGTGTTTTTCCTGCAGCAGTTGGACCAAGGATAGCTGTTCGTGTTCCGGCTTTTACTTTGAAAGAAAGATCTTTAAGAATCATTTTTTCTTCAATTATCACTGATACATTTTTTACTTCAACATCGCCTGTCAAAGCTTTTTTAATCTCGCCACCCTCTTTTCGATTTTCAGTATTCAAAACATCAGAGATTCTATTGTATGATGCAGAAGCGCTGCTGATCGAACTACTCAAAAAGCCAATCATGATAAGGGGAAATATAAGAATACCGAGATATGCTACAAAGGCTGTGAAATTTCCAATCGTCATTGCACCAATAATAATAAAATGTCCGCCAAGGAGGAGGATGATAAGCGTTGCGATGTTTGCAATAAGTCCAATGATAGGAAAAGTAACAGCGAAGTGATTTACGATGATAATTCCCAAATCTTTAGCCTCGGTATTTGCTTCAACAAACTTTTCATTTTCTTTATTCTTAGAATTGAGTACACGCACAATTGCAGAACCTAAAACACTTTCATTTATAATCTTATTGAGCCAATCGATCACTTCCTGACTTTTTGTAAAATATTTTTTTAATCGGCCAAAAATAATTGCAAAGGCAAGCATGATAAGTGGAAGAGTGGCGAGAACTGCTAAAGCCAATTTCCAATCAATAAGAATCATCAGTACAGCCGCACCAAGGACAAGTAAGATAGAAGAGATAATAGTTACCATAGCCTGACCGACGAACATTTTGATATGATCAATATCCGAGGTGAGATTGGTCAAAAGCTTCCCAGCGCCTATTGTTTGAATATAAGTATAATTTTGTTTTGAGATTTTAGCTACAATCTTTTTTCTCAGATCGAGCGCTACTTTTTCTGAAGCATATGTTTGGGCTACACTTTGAGCATAGGCAAAGAAAAAAGTACCAAAAGCAATAAGGGAAAATTCCCAAATAATATCAGAACCGATTTGTTGAGTACTGGTGTAGATATCAATACCTTTTGCGATTATCTTTGGAATTACGAGATTGAGACCATTTGTAGCAATACCAAGGACAATAAGGCCAATAGTTAGCCATGTGTAGGGTTTGAGGACGTCGAAAAGACTGGCCTTTTTCATATAAACAATATAGCACAATTTGTAGTATAATTTAATTATGCAAAAAATTATTTCATATATTGAGACACAAGGACCGATCTGGGCGCCGGTTGTTTTGCGCTACGGAATGACAGTAGTGATTCTGTGGTTTGGAATACAGCAGTTTATAAATACAGAAGCGTGGACTGCATATGTACCAGATTCTGTTGTTTCATTGTCACATCTCAGTGCTACAACTTTGGTATATCTCAATGCAACTTTTGAGATTATATTTGGGGTATTGCTAGCATTAGGTCTCTTCACGCGCATTGCAGCCCTCCTTTTGGCCATTCATCTCTTTGAAATCATGTTTACTGTTGGATATGGAGAGATTGGAGTACGAGATTTCGGCCTTGCAGCTGCTACGCTTGTTGTGTTTATGAATGGACCTGATATACTTTGTCTTTATGGAAACACCAAATAAATCAAATAAAAAGGGAGTTGTTATCGGAGTATTACTAGTTCTTATCATTGGAATCGTTACGGTTCTGGCAAGTAGAAAAAGTCCAGAAGTGAATCAGGTTCCTGTAACTGTACCAAACACCTCAAACACAACGGTATCAAATTATAAAGATGGAAGTTACTCCGCAACTGGCACCTATATGTCTCCTGGAGGAC